>JALOMP010000097.1 GCA_025455365.1 Chitinophagaceae bacterium
CCATTCACCATCCTAAGGGTTTTGTGCACCCGATGCAGCACAGGAACGTTATCCTGTTTCGCCCCTGGCATGCACCGATGCATGTTTCCATCACCGTCCCTGGCATGAAAGCCGCGGATGCTGAAATGGAAAGGAACATACAGGCGGATCTGGTTTCGATTTCCATACCTTCTTTCGAAATGGCCGATGCAGAAATGAACCCATTGAACCTGGCCAGGATACATGTGGACGCAAACTATACGCGTGCCGATGCGGAGATGGAATTCAACCGTGCAGCGGATATGACAACCATTTCAGTACCTGGATTCGAGGCTGCAGATGCGGAAATCGGCGGATTGGCAGATGCAGGAGTTAATGGATCCAATCTCTGATAGGCAACGATCGCCGAAAATGCCTGGATGTAACATGATGGTTTCATCCGCCCAGGTTTCATGCCAGTGTGCACGTGCAGAGAATCCTCAGGGATTCCACCAGTAGTTCAGTTTCAAAACCACTGCCCGGTTGCGGACGATAAGTGGGTTGGCGAAATAGTTGTCCGTGTACACGATAAACAGGTCTGAAGCCGGGCGATATCGCCACTGGAACCGGGTATTTAGGTTGATGTTGTTTTGCTGGTTGTTATATTGCAGGAAGGCGGTAAAGAATAGTGTATTCGTAAACGTGATATCCACCCTCGGACCCACCAGCCACAGTTCCGTTCGGTTCCAGGGCGCCGGCATGCGGATATCATTATAACTGGTGCTTAACGAAAGCGCTACCCAGGGCTGGAACCGGTAGCCGATTTCAGTTGTCAGGTTTAACCTTGTGCCGTCCTCATAATAGCCGCCATAGCGCGTGGTAAAAGCAAACGTGAAATTGTTTTGAGGCCGGGAAGTGAATTCCGTGCCAAAGGCCGTCCAGCTATGTTCCGTTCCACGGGCAAGGGTGTCCTTCCCGGAGTTTGTGGGATCAAAGGGTTGTAGCAATTTGATATAGTCATAAGCCACCCAGGCGGTGAATATTTCCTGTTTGCGAAAATTCAGTGTGTATGCGAGGTAGGTTTCATGGTCGGTCATCGTCATCTGCGGCGTGAAAAAAGTAAAGGAACCTACGCGGGGTCCATGGCTCAGCACTTGTCCCCTGGAAGGGAAAAAGTTCCTCAATATGGCGGGAGAAATCTTCACATAGTTGTTCCGAGGTACATACCCTACTTCGGCGATATAATTCTGTCCAACATACTCGTGCTGCCAGGCCAGGGTCCACCATTTACTGCTGTACTGCAGGTTTGCCGCATGCACCCAGTCGCTTCCGCTTTTCCCCGGGCTGAACGACTTTAGCAGGATCGCTTTACCCGTCCATAGGTTATTCTGGGATGCCAGGTTGTATTCCAGGCCGATATTTCGGTTATATGCAGATGCATTTACCGGGAGGCTGTCCTTGCCCAGGGAATTCATGAACGATTGCTTGTTGATAAACAGCAAACCAATATTCGAACGCGCAAAAACCCTGCGTTGCAGCGCAAGCACCGTATAATTCTGCATAGGGGTCCTGACGGAATCCACTTTGTCCGTCAGCATGTCCATCGCCCCGATCCGCCAGTCCTTGTTGAGCTTCCCACTCAGCCTGGCACCCGCAATGATGGGAGCGGTAAGACCGATGCGCCGGGAAAAGAACGGCCGGATGTTCGTGTACCCGAAATTGGAAAACTGGTCGCCGTTTTCCAGGAAGAACTGCCTTCGCTCCGGGAAAAAAAGTTCAAAACGATCGAGGTTGGTGACCTGCCTGTCCACTTCCACCTGGGAGAAATCCGGGTTAACGGTCAGGTCCAGGTTCATAGAAGAGGTAATGCCGATCTTGGCGTCGAACCCGGCCTGTGCTTTGAATTTTCGAGGCGATTCGGGATCAAAATTCTTACTCAGGCCCCCCAGTACATAGGGTATCAGGGAAATATTTGTGCCCGCCTGCGGCGGCTCTTCGTCCCATTTCAGGATTCCGGAATAAGCCAGCGAAGCGGTGGGAAATTGTCGCGGAACAGGGGCCCAGGAAGATTTTTCAGCCACCTGGATGTCCAACCTGCTGAAATTGATGCCCCATTCCCGGATACCTTTCTTGTACCGGATGGTTTTAAATGGGATGGCAGCCTCAAAGACCCAGGCGTCGTCCGTATTGGTCACCGCACTCACCCATTTGTTATCCCAGTTAAGATCAACATTTCCCCCGTTGAACATGATGCCGTCCCATTGAGCGCCGGCCGCGTTGGCACCAAAGGAGAACCCGTTGGTCTGGTCATCGAAGGGGTCTATGAATACGAGGAAATTATCGTTCCGGCCGAAGATGAAATCCCTGCGAAGGGATTCCACGCTGTAGGGACCGGGCTTTTGTTTGTAGCAGACGGCGAGCAGATAGATTTGCCTGTTGTCATAACACATACGAACAACCGTCCTTACTCGCGCGAAACTGGTATCCATGGGGGTTACCATGAAAAAACTGTCGGCTGCGTCGGCCTGGTTCCATGCCAGGTCATCCGGTTTCCCGTCCACGTTCACTGCTGTTTGTGCTTTGCGGATGGGCAGCACAAATGATTCATTTTTTTTCTGTGCCCTGGCATGGCCCCCGCAGAGGAGGAGGAGCATAAAAGAAAAGCAAACCACGGGCCAAGGTAAACCGGTCATATCGCAAGCAGTACCCGGACTCTATGCCGGGCTTTTAATCGCAGTAAGTTAGTTCATCTTTCCGGTTGGTGACGGAATCCATGGGCAGGTTCGTTGCCGCATCCGTGTACATCCGAATTGGTTTTCTGCAACAGGTCCGCTGGATTCGGTCAGGGTCTTTGGTGGTTTTCCGGTGAATGACGTAAAAGCAAACTGGCAACTAAAAATTAGTTCATATGCCCCTGGTCAAGGTTTCTTGCCCCTCTTTTTTTTCTAACTTTGTGCCCTATGATACTTCCTATTGTAGCCTACGGGCATCCTGTACTCCGCAAAGTGGCGGAAGAGATCGGGCCCGATTATCCCCAGCTTGACAAGTTAGTGGAAGATATGTGGGAAACCATGCATGCGTCCAACGGTGTAGGGCTCGCTGCGCCGCAAGTGAATCGGTCGATCCGACTCTTCGTAGTGGACAGTACCCTGGTTTTTGAGAATATGGAAGACGAGGATAAGGAGATATACCCCGATGAACCGGGCATCCGGCAGGTGTTCATCAACGCGAAAGTCATGAACCTGGAGGGCAGCAAATGGGCGTACAATGAAGGGTGCCTGAGTATACCCAAGATCCGCGAAGATGTATTGCGCGAGGAGCAGGTAACCCTTTCTTACATGGATGAATTCTTCCAGGTGCACCTGAAGACCTTTCATGGCATTACCGCACGCGTGATCCTGCATGAATACGACCATATCGAGGGTAAGTTGTTCATCGACCATATCTCCCTGCTGAAGAAAAAACTCATCAAAAAGAAGCTTGAAGACATCACCAGGGGTAAGATTAAGGTGGACTACAAGATGCTCTTCGCTTCCTGACGCGAATGCCTATGCGGAATGATCCTGCCATTGGCCCTGCGATTCGGTCGGTCCGTTCCAATGCCCGTGCCGGAAATATTGCCGGCCAGATGGCTGTTTATACCGTCTTTGTCCTGCTCCCGGTGTTCCTTTACGCGCAGCGCACCGACACCGTAACGGAGGCCAGCGGCCGCCAGATCACCCTCACGGAAGTGGTGGTCCGAAGCGGCATGGACGCACCCGGCTTCATCCGAAGGGTACAGGCGGATACCAGTTTCTACAAGGCATTCCGAAACCTTCGCATTCTGAACTACAGCTCCCTGAATGATGTGCGGATGTTGGATAAAAAGGGGCGATTGAAGGCAAGCCAGGCAAGCCGGACGCGGCAATGGGCTGCCAGGGGCTGCCGTGTGACATCATACCTGGAAGAGTCGCATACGGGCGACTACTATGATCGCAAGGGGGGATACAATTATTATACGGCTGAACTGTACCATGCGCTCTTTTTCTCCTTCGATACCGTTTGCGGGGAGCATAACCGTGTGGGAAACCAGCGGCCCGTGGCCAAAGGCAAGTCCGGCATGGAGAAGCACAAGGAGCAGTTGAAAATGCTCTTTTTCAACCCCGGGGCGGATATCCCCGGCATACCCTTAATGGGCGATAAGGTAAAGCTGTTTGACGATGATCATGCCCGGCTCTATGATTTTGAGATTGACATGGCCAACTGGAAAGGAAGCACCTGTTACGTTTTCCGTGTCAAAGCCAAAGATGGCCTGACGGCTTTCCAGGAAGACCGCATCGTGATCGATCGTATGGTCACGTACTTCGACTATAAGACCTTTGAAGTACTGGCACGCCAGTACGATATGAGCTACAATGCCGGGGTATACGACTTCGACGTTTCCTTTGAGGTGGAACTCACCCATGCCGCCGGCTACCTGGTACCTTCGCTGATCCGCTATAATGGGAATTGGGACATCCCATTTAAGAAGCGGGAGTGGGGGGTATTTACCGCCACTATTTTTGATGTGTCCGTGCAATAGGAATATTCCGTAAGAAAATATTGGACGGTTAATTGGTTTTTCCGGTACAAGGCAATCTCCCGTTGAATATTTTGTAAGACACCATGGAGTTCGTCCAGCACGCGGCGCCACCGCGAGGCACCTGTGTAGCATTCCAACATGATGCCTGCGCGGGTGTATACGTTAACGGACGCGGTTTACAAATAATCGTTAATCCTCCAGGGTCCTTGATTTGGCGTAGCGCCGCCATTTCTCAATGACGGCCTGCATGTCCGGTGGCAGTTCACTGTCGAACATCATATCCTTTCGGGATCGCGGGTGGATGAAGCCCAGCGATTTGGCGTGGAGGGCATGCCGCGGACACAGGGCAAAACAATTGTCCACGAATTGCTTGTACTTGGTGAACACGGTACCTTTTACGATACGGTCGCCGCCATAGGTGTCATCATTGAACAGGGGATGGCCGATGTGCTGCATATGGACCCGTATCTGGTGGGTGCGACCGGTTTCCAGCCGGCATTCCACGAGGGTCACGTATTTGAATCGTTCAATCACCTTGTAATGCGTGATGGCTTCTTTTCCGTGTTCACCGTCCGGGTAGACGTCAAAAATCTTTCGGAATCGCTGGTGCCTGCCCACATGGCCAGTAATCGTCCCTTCGTCCTCTTCAAAATCGCCCCAGACCAGTGCGATATAACGACGGTAGACGGTGTGTTCAAAAAACTGGTTTGCCAGGTCCATCGCGGCTTTTTCCGTCTTCGCCATGAGGAGTAATCCGCTCGTGTTTTTATCAATCCGGTGTACCAGGCCAAAACGGGGCAATTCGTTTTCGGTCAGATCCGGTTGTTGTTGCTTCAGGTGCCATGCAACCCCGTTGACCAGTGTGCCGGAATAATTCCCGCTTCCCGGATGTACCACCATGCCCGCCTTTTTGTGTATGATCAGGATATCTTCGTCCTCATACACGATGTCCAGGGGAAGCGGCTCCGCTACGATATCATATTCCTCCGGGGCGTTTTCGGAAAAGAAAATGATCTGGTCGCCGGGCCGAATCTTATAATTTGATTTAACCGATTTACCGTTCACCTGGATGAGGCCGGCGTCGATCGCCCGCTGGATTTTGTTCCGCGACGCATTTTCAACCCGGTTCATCATGAATTTGTCAATCCGTAAAGGCTCCTGTCCGCGGTCAACGGTCATGGACAGTCGCTCATAAAGGTCTTCTGACCCTTCACCGTTCTCTTCTATAATGTCATCTTCTTTCTGTGCCATGGACATCGCCGCTTTTTGCAAAGGTACGTTCCCGCAAACACAATACCTTTGCAGGGCATGGATCCGATGGTTATGGTGCGCAACCTGCACCGCATGGAATACGGGGAAGCCTGGAACCTGCAGGAGTCCCTGCTGCAGGAAAACCTGGCACTTAAAAAGGCCGGGCGCGACCAAAACATTTCGCCAGCGGATATCCCCACGCGGAACTACCTCCTTTTCTGCGAACATCCACCGGTCTACACCCTGGGCAAGAGCGGTAAAATGGAGCATGTGCTGCTGTCTGATCAAGCGATGACCGAAAGGGGAATTTCTTTCTATCCCACCAATCGCGGGGGCGATATCACCTTTCACGGACCCGGGCAGGTGGTGGGTTATCCAATCATCGACCTGGAGAAATGGTATACGGATATCGGGAAATACCTGCGCAACCTGGAGGAAGTGATCATCCGGGTCCTCGCCGACTACGGACTGCAAGGCGCGCGCAGTGCGGGCGAAACCGGCGTCTGGCTTGATCCGGAGATCCCGGGCCGGGAGCGAAAGATTTGCGCGATGGGCGTGCGGTGCAGTCGCTGGGTTACCATGCACGGATTTGCATTAAATGTGCAGACAGACCTGCAGTATTTTGATCATATCATTCCCTGCGGTATCCGGGGCAAACAAGTGGCATCAATGGAGAAGGAACTCGGTTATGCGGTTGCGCTCGAAGAAGTTCAGGCAAAAATCGTGCAGCATTTCGGGGAGGTATTCCAGTGCACCATGTCAGCAGAAGTCGGGTAGATTCCCACGGACTTGTATACCCGATCTTTGGTCAGTTGCCGGGCATCGTACTATTGCCGGTCTTTCGGAACATAGAGACGTTGTTTTTCCTTCAAGACCTCATTCTCATACAGTTCAAACTCGAACCAGCCCGCGTGCAGGAAGTTTGACTTATCCAGGATCAGCATCGGTTCCTTGACCCGGTTAAGCTGGAAGACCGGTGCGCCGTTCTCCCGGAAAAACTTGATCGAAAAAACATTGGCCTTGGCTTCAGGCAGCGCCACCACTACATTCCCTTCTTTGTTGGTGTAAATAAATACCGAAGGTTTATAAGCCGTCCTTATTTCCTGCACGTCAATGCGGCTGCTGTCTGTCACTTTTCGCCCATTGATGTATTTTGTCTGCGATGGCGTTGTGCCGGCCAGTTCGTAGCGGATCGACAGCGTGCTGTCCTCTTTTGACATTTTTCCGGTTCCGGTTTTCGATGGAGCCGATGAACTCAGCCTGGTACTGTCCACAACCGGCCGGATGGACTGGGTAATAAAAAACTGTCCCCTGGGTTGCTGGACATAGAGTTTGTAAAACTGCCGGGTGTTGGGCGCTTTGCTGTCCAGGTACCCATTGGTGACCGCCGTTGGGTCCGGTAAGGTGGCAATTGTCTTGAAACCCCGCAGGGAGTCCGGGGAGCGCTGGATGCTGACTTGTACAAGACTGTCAAACGGATTCACCCAACTGATGATCACCCTGCCGAAACGGTTCTTGACGGTAAAAGACGGAAGGGTATCCTGGCTGTACCCGCTTTGAAGAAACCCGCAGAAAGCAAAAACGATCATTATAGGACGAATCAAATGCATGTGGATTCAACGGTTGAAGGCCCCTCTTATTGGGCTTCGCAAAGATAAATTACCCTGGCCTCAATAGGGCAGGATTCCTTTTTTTAACGATCTGTTACCCTGCATTCCGCCGCTGTGAATGGCCAGGACCCTGCTTCCGGTTGGAAAAAATCCCTCGTGAATCATCGCCCTGACTGCATACATAAGCTTTGCTGTATATACGATATCCGTTGGAATGCGTGAACTTTCATACAATGCCCGCATGAATTCCAGTTGACTGGTCCCGATTTTTGCATAGCCCCCACCGTGGAAACGATGGTCGAGATGTACCGGGCATTCCCTTAATTCCGGCGGCAGGAGTAGCCGTATTTCCGATTCGAGGGAAGGTTCATTCTTCAGGACCGGAATGCCAATGATTTGGGGAGTATGACCCGGTATACCTGGAAATTCATCCCCTTTCCTTCGATCCAGGCCGTACAGCCCTGCCGCCAATCCTGCATACATCGTACCCGTTCCCACGGCGCATAGGATATGCGTATAAGTATTTTTCGGGATATGTTCCCAAATGCCCGCGGCACCCATCATGCCGGGTAGTCCGTATCCTCCCGATGCAATGGGTAAAAAACCCTCAAAATGCGCTTGTCCGTATTCCGATTGACCCATGACTTTTGCGAGGAGTTTAAAATGCTCACGGGAAACAAATTTCAGTTCCATTCCCCAGGAACGGGCATCTTCCAGGGTGGGATTCAGGACAGGCGGTTCTTCGCCCCGGATAATCCCCACGCTGGCGAGGTTTGCTTCACGGGCGGCAAAAGCCAGGGCGTGGAGATGGTTCGACCATGCCCCGCCAAAACTCAGTAGCCCCCTATATCCCTTTGCGCGGGCATACGCGATGTATGGTTGTAGTTTGAACCACTTGTTTCCGGAGATAATTGGATGAACCTGGTCGATCCTGAGCACGTCCCATTCAACCTGCCTGGCATCCGCAAGCTGATCATTAACTGGTTGGATCATACAATTTTGTACATTTTCAGCGTTATGCATGTGGACAGTGGGGGCGGCCCGGTTCCGGCAGGATTGCTTACTTTTACCGCCCAAAGATGCTAAAATCAACCAGATGAAACCAACCCTTCTTATCCTCGCCGCCGGCATGGCCTCCCGATACGGTGGAATGAAGCAAATCGAATCCTTTGGCCCCTCAGGCGAAACGATCATGGACTATTCCATTTACGACGCCATCCGCGCCGGATTCGGTAAAATCGTCTTTATCATCCGCGAAGAATTTGCTGAAAACTTCAAAGCTATATTTGAACCTAAACTTGAAGGAAAGGTCAAGACAGACTATGTATACCAAGACCTTAAGTCTTTTGTTGGTGAATTTCAAGTGCCTTCAGACAGGGCCAAACCCTGGGGTACAGCACATGCGGTACTTTGCGCCAGGGATGCCGTCAAAGAGCCTTTTGCGGTCATCAATGCGGACGATTTTTACGGCAGGGATGCCTTTGAGAAAGCCTATAAATTCCTGGTTTCAGATTGCCGGCCGGAGACCTGGGCGATCATTGGGTACGAATTGCTGAAGACCCTTAGCGACAATGGAACAGTGAATCGGGGTGTTTGCGAGGTAGATGCCCATGGCAACCTGACTGGT
>JALOMP010000377.1 GCA_025455365.1 Chitinophagaceae bacterium
TCCAAAGTGCCCCAGACCGTTACCGTGGCAAAGGGCGACACCGTTGTCACCAGCCAGTTTTCAGACAAGTACCCGCCGGGTCATCTGATCGGGTATGTGGAAACCGTCGAGGAAGACAAGGCCACGAGTACGTATAACCTGAAAGTGCGTACCGCTACGAATTTCCACGCGGTCCAGCATGCTTTCGTGGTGAAAAACCTGCAAAAGGCAGAAATGGACGAACTGGAAAAAACCCTCAGAAAAAGCCAATGAGCGACCTGCTGAAAAATATCATCCGCTTCGCCATATTCATCCTTGTACAGGTATTTGTCCTGGACAAAGTGCCACCCCTGCATCGCTTCATTTCGCCCTACCTGTATTTCCTGTTCCTGCTCTGGCTTCCGTTTCGCATGCCCAGGGTGGGCCTGACCCTTTTGGGGTTCATTTTCGGGATGACCCTGGACATGTTCTCGAAAACACCCGGTCTGCATGCAGCTGCCTGTACGCTGGTTGCCTATATCCGGCCCTTCCTGATCAGCCTGATGATGCCCAAGGAGAAAACCGAGATCAGCTATGCTGAACCCTCGCTCACATCCATGGGTTGGATGCCCTATTCGATTTATGTGCTGATCCTGTCTTTGCTGCATAACGGCTACCTGGTGTTCCTTGAATGGATGCAGTTCGGCAATTTCTGGTATTTCCTCGGGAAGGTACTGGCCACCACGGGTATCAGCCTGCTGCTCATCGCCGTTACAGAATTGCTTTTCACGCGCAAATCCCGTTACCGTACCAACCTTGCCTAGCGAATAAGCGAATCGCGGCTTACCTTTACCCGATCCCATAGCCGAACATGCCAGTATTCAACCAATCCAGACAGACCGTTATCCAACTGATTATCCTGGCGACTTTCGTCATCCTCATCGTGCGGCTGTTCATGCTGCAGATACTGTCCCCCCAATACCAGATACAGGCCCTGGATAACGCGGTTGACCGGAAAACCATTTATCCCGACCGCGGCATCATTTTCGACCGGAAGGGCAAGGCCATCCTGGAAAATACCCTTACGCACGACCTGATGATCCTGCCCACCCAGCTGAAAGGCGTCGATACATTCGGCCTCTGCCGCATCCTTGGCATCGATACGGCCGAGTTCAAGCAAAGACTGGTTGGCGCCATCATCAAGAACGGACGGTACCGTCCCTCCGTCTTCGAAGCCTCTCTGCCAGTGGAAAAATTCGTGAAACTGCAGGAGAATATCTATCGCTTTGAGCCGGGCTTCTACCTGCAGGACAGGCCGATCCGTTCCTATCCCTACAAGGCGGCGTCGCACTTACTGGGATATATAGGCGAAGTGGATTCCAATATCCTGAAGCGGACCAACTACTTCTACCAGATGGGCGATTATATGGGACTGAACGGCCTCGAAAGGTATTATGAACCCATCCTGATGGGCCAGCGCGGGGTCAAATACCAGATCAAGGACAATAAGAACCGGATCGTGGGTTCCTTTGAAAACGGCCGTTACGATACCTCCGCGGAAGCCGGCCGGAACCTGCGCACTTATATTGACATGGATGTGCAGTTGCTGGCGGAGAAATTGATGAGCAACAAACTGGGAGCCGTCGTGGCCATTGAGCCCAAAACAGGCGGGATTATTGCCATGGCCAGCGGACCCACCTATGATCCAAACCTGCTCACCGGTTCGCAACGGAGGCGTAATTTTTCCTACCTGCTCACCGATACCGCCAAGCCCTTGTACAACAGGGCGATCAAGGGACAGTATCCTCCGGGTTCTACCATCAAACCCATGGGGGCGATGATTGCCCTGGACGAGGGGGTGATTACGCCGTCTTATGGGTATTCCTGCGGCGGCGCATACATGGGATGCCGTCGGCCGATCAAATGCACACATGCCGGTGGCGGTCACGCCGCAAACCTGCGACTGGCCATGGCCAATTCATGCAATTCCTATTTTTCGCATATCTACCGACTGGCCGTTGACAACCCGGCATTTGGTACTACTGTCAACGGCTACCTGAAATGGAAGTCCTATGCCAATTCATTTGGCATGGGCGTGCGGCTGGGCGTTGACCTGCCCAGTGAAGACAGGGGCCTGATCGCCGATACATCGCTCTACAACCGCATGTACCGCGGATCCTGGAATTCCTGTACCAACGTTTTCCTGGGCATTGGCCAGGGAGAGATGACGGCCACGCCCCTGCAGATGGCCAACCTGATGTGCATCATCGCCAATAAGGGGTATTATTATACACCGCATTTCGTGGAGAAGATAGACGGAAAGGGCGAAGGCGATACCATCCTGAGCCCGTTCAAAGTGCGGCACGAGGTAACGAAAATTTCCCCGGACGTGTACGACCAGGTGCAGCTCGGCATGCAGGATGTGGTGGACAGGGGTACGGCACGGGTACTTCAGATTCCGGGTATTTCCGTAGCCGGGAAAACCGGAACCGCGGAGAACTATGGATTCATCAATGGGAAGCGTGAAAAACTCGAGGACCATTCCTGGATCGTATGTTTTGCGCCGAGAGAGAATCCCAGGATCGCCGTGGCAGTCATTGTGGAGAACGCCGGCTTCGGCGCCACCTGGGCAGGACCCATCGCCGCGCTGGTGATGGAGAAATTC
>JALOMP010000378.1 GCA_025455365.1 Chitinophagaceae bacterium
ACAATGCGCTGTATTCTTTGTGGAGCTGGGCGGAAATGAAGGCACTCATACTAAAATGTTCCTCGATTTCCCCGTGTTGAACCAACTGTATTACTGCGTTCTTGATTTGTTCAATTATCTGTTTTCGGCGATCATCCAATAATTCAAAACCGAGGGAATCCAGCCTGGCTGCTAAAACTTTTCGTGTACCTGCATCCAGCGAATTGATGAGTCTCACTTCCCCGAGGGCCAAGTCCACCACATGGATACCCAGTGCATCAAGTTCTCGCGCAACCGCCGATATACAGCGGCCACATACCATGTTACGGATGATAAGTGTGAGAGATGCTTTGTTGGGCGCCGCTTTTGTCATGTAGTTTACTTTTTTATGTACCCAGGTTGATCAGGTTGAAGCGTTACCGGGTTCCCCGGCCGGTTTGATGATCAGCCGCAGGGAAGAGTCATAGGTGAAGTATTGCCAGATCCAGTTCAGGAAAATAACAATTTTGTTTTTGACCCCTACCAGGGAAAACAGGTGAACGGCCATCCAGGCCATCCAGGCAACCAGGCCGCCCATGCGGAGTTTGCCCATTTCCGCTACGGCCAGGTTGCGCCCGACGGTGGCCATCGATCCTTTATCGCGGTACCGGAACGGATGCATGGGCCTACCTTTGCCGGCTGCGGCGAGGTTGGCGGCCAGGGTATCCGCCTGCTGTATGGCCGCCGGCGCTACCTGGGGGTGTCCCTTCGGATAGTCGTCCGAAGGTATGAAAGCAATATCACCGATCGCATAGACCTCACTGAGCCCGGCCACGCGGTTATATTCGTCTACCCGTATCCGTGATGCCGGGGCCGAAGCCTCGTCTGGCAGGCCGGGTAATTGGTTGCCCCGGACGCCAGCCGCCCAGATCAGGGTACGGGAAGGGATCTGTTGCCCTGACTTTAAACGGACGGTTTCGCCATCGTATCCCGTCACAGCGGTATCGGTCATCACGGTAACGCCTAACCGGGACAGGTATTCGCGTACGCGCTGGCCGGAAGCTTCGCTCATGCCGTTGAGCAGTCGGGGTGATGCTTCCACGAGGTATATCTGCATGGCGCTGAAATCCAGTTCCGGAAAATCCCTGGGCAGGATTTTCTTTTTCATTTCCGCGAGGGTGCCGGCCAGTTCAACACCGGTGGGGCCACCGCCCACCACTACCAGGTTGAGGTCGGCCTGCTTTTGCCCGGGTACCTGTGTGGTCAGTGCTTCTTCGAATCGCTGCAGCAGGGTATTGCGCAGGAGCAGGGCTTCCGGAACGGACTTCATGGGGAACGCATACCGCTCGATATCCTCCATGTTGAAATAGTGCGTCGTGGCGCCATGGGCAAGCACAAGGATATCAAATGGGATATCACCGATGCTGGTGACTACCCGCTTGTTGACGGTATCAAAGGATTGCACTTCGGCGATACGGATGATCACATTCGGGCGGTGGTGGAATATTTTGCGCAGGGGAAAACTGATGCTGCTGGGCTCTACACCACTTGTTGCCACCTGGTAGAGGAGGGGCTGAAACTGGTGGTAGTTAAACCTGTCCAGGAGTACCACCTGGAAATCGCGGGGTGATAATTTTCTCGCGAGACGAAGCCCGCCAAATCCTGCGCCGATGATGACTACACGCTGCTGACCCGGTTTACACGGGGGTAGGTCTATATCCATGATTATGGTGTTGGCGGCAACCAGAAATGATCAGGCCAGCCTGCATCCGAATGGCAGCTTGCCGCAACTGGCCTGCCGGATGCCATATCGTTGAGCCGATCCGGGAATTGTTCCTGGATTAGCGGGAAGAGCACCCTTTCCTCAAAACGGATATGTGCTTCCAATACTTCTATAAACATTTGCAGCAGGGAAAGGTTTTCCCCGCGCTCCCTGATGTTTTCTACAAGGGTTTCCATACGCCGATGTTCTTCCAGCGCCCTGACAAGCACCGGGTCCGTCTCAGACAACCAGCGGAAAACGCCCTCTTCTTCATCCCGGAAATGAGGTACCAGCGCTTCCTGGAATTCGTGCATCAGGTATGCCGACATACGGCGGGGAGCCACCCCATACCGGATCCCTTTTTTAATCTTCAGCACGAGCATAAGCCCATGGTGATGATCCTGGGATAAGGGAACAAGGGCCATGTGTCTTTGGAGTGGAGGCATGGGGACAAAGCCTGTCTAACAAAGGTGCAAAAAAAAGCCCCGCGATTGCGGGACGAAGGGCGCTTTCACGAATTTTGCGGACTGCGTCTGCCGGAGCCCACATGAAAAAGCCCACCTGCGCTGAAGCTTGGGTGGGCGGAGGCGGAGAGAGAGGGATTCGAACCCCCGGAGGCTTTCACCTCAACGGTTTTCAAGACCGCCGCAATCGACCGCTCTGCCATCTCTCCGGCGCAAATGTAGGGAATAGCGCGCAGATTGAGCGCAGCGAAATCCCGCGGGTGCGAGATGACAGTTGGCATATGAAAGTCGCACATCGGTCAACCTCCGGGCAAATCCTATATTTGTCGCGTGAAAGAACTCAGTGCGGTTCATGTATATCTCCGTAAGTACAAAGGCAGGCTGCTCCTGGGTACGCTTTTCATCATCATTTCCAACTATTTCGGCATCCTC
>JALOMP010000379.1 GCA_025455365.1 Chitinophagaceae bacterium
CCAGCGATATCAAATCTAACCAAGAGAAAATAAGGGAACACGGCAAACGCGCAGACTCCATCGTCAAAGGTATGCTGCAGCACAGTCGCAGCAGCAGCGGTGCCAAAGAACCTACCGACATTTCCGCGTTAGCTGATGAATACCTCCGCCTGGCCTACCATGGCATGCGGGCCAAGGACAAAGCCTTCAATGCATCGATCAAAACGGCATTTGAACCCAACCTGCCACTTGTTCCCGTGGTGGCGCAGGATATCGGCAGGGTATTGCTAAACCTGTTCAACAACGCGTTCTATGCCGTGAGCGAAAAACAACGAGCGCAGGGCGATGGCTATCAACCGGAACTAATCGTACAGGTTGGCTGGGCCGATGACCTGCCAGGCGACGTCCTGCGTACCCGGGATCTCGCCGGTGGGTCCCGCGATCTGCGGAATTCGCTCAATCAAAAATCCGAAATCCAAAATCCCAGATCGATCGTGATAGCGATCGCGGACAACGGAAACGGTATTCCCAATTCCATTAAGGATAAAATATTTCAACCCTTCTTCACCACCAAGCCCACCGGGCAAGGGACGGGACTGGGATTGAGTTTAAGCTATGATATCGTCACCAAAGGACACGGCGGAGAACTCACCGTGGATACGGTGGAGGGCAAGGGTTCAATCTTTTCGATCAAACTACCGCTTCAATAAACAACGATGAAAGCGAAATCCATAAAAGGCAGTTCCCTTAAAGAAATCCAGGCAGCCCTGGATCAAAGCCGTGCAGACGGATTCAACCCCACACTGGCCATAATATTTGTCTCCATCAAACAGGATCGCCAGGCCATCCGGGAATGGTTACATCACCAGGGCCTCGACGTGTTTGGGGCTACCTCCTGCGGCGAATTCGTGGACGGATACCAGGGCGAGGGATCTGCAGTTATCCTATTGCTGGAGATTCCGAAAGACTGCTATGCGCTCCATTTGCAGACCACAGCGGACGACGCCGTCCGGGCAGCGGGTCAACAACTGGGACAAAAAGCCGCGACGCTTTTTGCCTCATCATCAATCATTCTATGCTCTTCCCGATTGAGCGTGGAAGGCGGGATATTCGACGGCGAAACCTTTGTGAAAGGCATATTGGATATTCTAGGCGAAAACACCCTGATTGTAGGCGGTATGGCCGGAGACGATATGACCTTTACCGGCAGCTATGTGTTCACCCACGAAGGAGAAACCGTTAACGGTTACGCAGCAATCATCCTCGATACCAGGCGGGTCTCCGTAAAAGGACTGGCCATCACCGGCTGGAAGCCCCTCGGTCTTTCCAGGACGGTAACTCGCAGCGAAGGTCCCCTGATCTATACGATCGATGACAAGCCAGCGGTGGAGATGTACTTGCAGTACCTCGGTAAACAGGGCAAGGAAACTTCACATACCGCGAATTTCATGAACGAGCTCAGCCTCTTTTATCCATTTATCGTTGAACGGGCACAAGGAGGGACTTTCCTCCACACACCCCTGCGGGTAGACGAGGAAGCAAATGCCCTGGTCATGGATGTACCCATGCCCGTGGGATCGAAGTTCTGGTTTTCTGTCCCACCGGATTTTGATATCGTGGACGAGGTCCTGGACGAGGCCAATACGATCGCCCAGGGAAAACATGCAGATGCGCTGCTGGTCTTTTCCTGTGCCGGAAGAATCAACGTACTCGGCCCCCTTGTGCAATCTGAAAATGAGGGATTGCATGAACTTTGGAAAGCACCCATGGCCGGCTTTTTCACCTACGGAGAATTCGGCAAAGACCAGCAACAGAAGACAGAATTTCATTCCGGCGCCTGCAGCTGGGTAACCCTCACGTCAATCTAAACACCATGAGTCGTCAACCCCTCCCACTGATCATCCAGTTTGCCATCGCCCTGCAATTAATGGCCTGCTCCGAGTCCAAACCGGTAGACAAGCGCGCCCAACTCGCCGGCATGTACAGACTTTACATCTCAGAAAACCAGGACAGCAATGGCGTATGGCATCCCGATCCCTGGACCAAGGGTGGCGATGGGTATATCGTCTACGATGGCCTTGGCCATATGGCCGTGCACATTACCCGGGCAGGCTACCATGACTTTCAATGGTTACCGGAAGAACAAAGCCTGAGAGATGAATTCATTAACAGGAGGCTGGATAGCATGTCCGTGGAAGAATTGAAGACAGCCGTGAGGGCCTTCGCCTCAAGCTATGTGTATGCCGGCAACTACACCATCGAAGACAGCATCGATGTGGTAAAGCATGAACGAATTTCAACTTCCCTGCATGCACCCCCTGGCAGCACCGTCAGGCGCTCATTCGTCTTCAGCGGCGATACCATCATCCTGCAGGTGCTTGACGGCAACCGCAGGCTGAAATGGATCAGGCAGCCTTAACTGCGCTATACATCCAGGAAAATCCCTGTCCGGCGATCGTTCTACCGGGTGTATACAGGGCCAAGGACTCCGTCCCATCCTACCATAAATATGGTATTGCCCAAGCCTTTATGATTCTATAATTTCCCGGATGAACACGCGTAAAACCCAACTGCGACAAGTGGCTGGCCGATATTTCGAAGCCCTGAGAAATGCTCGTTTTGATCTCATACCCTAC
>JALOMP010000098.1 GCA_025455365.1 Chitinophagaceae bacterium
CGGCTTTATAAAAGCCTCACAAGAATAACAAAGATTATAGACAATGGTTGTACCCAGACAATGCTGGCTTGGGGGGAGCCAAAGATGTTAGCGGAAGGTAGCAGGAAAAGTACTAGACGATTTTGTCCTTAAACGCTTTCGCCACCGCCTCGCTTTTGGAATTGACATGCAGTTTCTCATAGATTTTTTTAATATGACTGCGGACGGTATCGATGGCAATGTTCATCTTGGCGGCAATCATTTTGTAGCTGTAACCATCCACGAGTAATTGAAGCACTTGTTTTTCGCGTTCGCTCAGGTCGTAGTCCGGGTTCTTTTGTTCCCGGTTCATATGGGCGAACATACCCAGCACCTGGGTGGCTATGGAGGAGGTCATGGGGGCGCCGCCGGTGCTGGCCTCCTGGATGTATTCCAGCAATTTTGCCGGGGGCGTTTTTTTCAGGATATATCCATTGGCCCCGTAACGAATGGCGTCAAATACGTTCTTATTGTCGTCAAAAACGGTCAGCATGAGCACCCTGGTTTCGGTATCGGTTGTTCGTAACCGCTTGAGACCTTCGATTCCGCTGATCCCAGGCATGTCAATGTCCATCAACACCACGTCGGGTTTCCAGACGGGCACCTGTCCTTCAATTTCCGTGCAGTCTTTGTAACTGGCAACCACTTCAAAACCCTGCGTTCCGTTGATGAGCATGGAAAGCCCTTCCCGGAGTTGGGGATTGTCCTCGTATATCAGTACTTTGATCATGGCGTAAGGAGTATTTCACTTGTAATCTACGGTAAAAAACAGCCTTTCCGGATCGCATAATCATGTGACCGGAATGTTAAGGGTCACTTTGGTACCTTCACCCGGTTTCGACTGTATCTGGAATCTTCCCTGCAGCGCATCGGCTCTTTTACGCATATTGCCCAAACCGTTCCCGCTGTCTGCAGCATCCACGTTGAACCCCACCCCATCGTCTTCAACGATCAGGACAAGCCTCCGGTGATGAACGGCCAGGCGTATTTCCGCATGATCCGCGCGGGCGTATTTCGCCACATTATTCACCACTTCCTTGAAAAAGAGAAACAGGTCGCGGCGCTGTTCCATGTCCAGTTTGATCTCATTGACTTCCTCCGAACTGTGAAAATGCAGATCCACGTCCTTTGCTTCCAGTACGCTTGTGGAAAATTCCCGCATGCGGGCTACGATTTTCTGCATGCTGTCGTTGTCCGGTTTGATCGCCCAGACAATGTCGTCCATCGCTTCCATCATGCGCTGGCTGTTGTCGCTGATTTTGCTGATATATTCGGCTGTTTTTTCCACATCCGTTTGAAGTCTGGATTTAGCCATCGAGCTGAGGATATTGATTGTACTCAGGGTGCTGCCCATATCATCGTGCAAGTCCCTTGCGATACGGTTTCGGATCAGCGACCGTTCCTTCCACCGGCGCAACCGAAGTAGATAAATATAACGGGCCATGGCAGCAATGGCCAGGACCAGCAGTGCGAGGAACCATGGGGCACGCCAGAAAGGTGGCTCAATGCGGAAACGAAGGATGGTTTCATTTTTGGACACCTGGCCTTCCAGGTTTTCCGCTTTGATGCGAAGAGTGTACCGGCCAGGTCCCAGCCCGGTAAAGATCAGGTCAAGGTTTTCCGCCTTCAGCCATTCGTCGTGCAGGCCGTCCACCTTGTAGTAGTAAATGAACTTGTCCCGGTTGCGGAAGTCGATGGACGCGAAACTGACAACAAAAAAATTCTGGTTCGGTCTGAGCCTTATTTCGGGTAGCCGTAGTAAGGAGTCGACGGGATAATAAGAATCGCCCAGGAGAAAATCGGTGATGGTTACATCCGGCGGCGGACTGGTATTTTTGAAAGCATCGGGATGAAAAAATATCATGCTGTTGACACCGGCAAACATCACGAACTGGTCGCTGCACAGCAAGTCGGCCTTGTCCACTACATTGCCCAGCAGGATTCCGTCTTTCTTTCCGTAGGTGGTGAACAGTTTGCGCTGGTGGTCGTACCGGCAGAGGCCGTTCTCCGTGATGATCCAGAGAAATCCCTGGTGGTCGAGGCGGATGCGTTTTACGGAATTGGATGGCAGGCCGTCGAATATGGTGAGATTTTGAACCCGGCCGGTCTTTTTGTTGATAATGCTCAGGGCACTGTTGGCTACATAAATCAGGCTGTCGTTCAATTGCTCGATGTCGTTGCAGGTATTCCCGAAAATTGACCCCACGGTTTCTCCGGCCACGTAGTGTTGTTTCTGCTGGCCTGATTTTCCGTCGATGGCATAGATGCCCATGTCCTGCGTGGCCACCCAGATCAATCCTTCATTGTCTGCCAGGATCCTGAAGATGATGGCACCTGATCCAAAATCAGCCACCGGCATGAAATTTTTCCCATCGAATTTTACCAGTCGCCCTCCCTGCGTTCCAAACCAAAGGTTTCCCTGTTTGTCTGGTGTGATGTATCGGATGGTTTTCAGATCAAATGCTTCGGGCTGCAGGAATTCGGTTTTGCCCGATTCGGGATCATATGCCATCAGTTGCCCCCGCTGGCATCCCAGGTATATTTTACCGGTAATGGGATGTTCACAGATGGCCCAGACCTGGTTATACGCGATCCTCTTGACTTCGTCCATCGGGGGAACCTTTTTATAAATGGGCGATGGATATCGCTTGAAGGTGGAGTCAAGCGTAATCACGCTTCGGCCCCAGGTGCTGATCCAATAGTCGCCATTTTTCAATTCAAGCAGGTCTGTCACTTCATAGAAACCCGGAATATTGGACAGAAAAATATTGGCGATTCGGTATGGGTTGGACGAGGTATGGTAGAGTCCCTGGTCCGTGGCGAACCAGATGATGCCGTCCCGGTCCTCCATGATGTCAAAAACCTGTTCGTACCGAATGCCAAAATTATCTATGTACTGACTCCGGTACAACGTGAATGCGGCGTCATTGCTGCCCAGGCTATACAGCGCCGCAAGTCCGTAAATCCAGAGCGTGCCATTGGAAGTTTCCCGGAAGCTTGCTAGTTCCTCATAGGAGGTATTTTTTCCCTGAAGGCCTGTCGTATCCTTTGACAGAAAATTGCCTTTTTCATCGAAGCAGGTGAAATAATGTTTGTCTTTCCAGTAAAATATCCAGTACCTGCGTTTTTTGTCGATATGGATTTCACTTAGACCGGCGGTCAGATCAGGATGATCCAGGAGGGGCAGTTTCATGGGGTTATTCAAACGGCTCCACATCTGTTTGCTCGAAAGATCATACACCAGCACCCCTTCATTGCAAAGAATCCAGTACTGTTTTTTGAGGTGGTCGTAGAAGGCGTTTGAGCGGAGTGTCCATCCGGCGGGGATATTGTTCAGCGGGGTGTTTTCGGTGAAGGCATGGGCGATACTATCATACACCAGTATTTTTCCATAGCGGAAGATGCTGATAAAGGTATTGCCCAGCGAATCCTGCCACATCCTGAACTCGGAGCGCGCGGGTATGGGTCCGCTGGTGACCAGGGGCACGACGTGGTAGCTGAAGGTGGAGAAATCGAAAATGCCGAACTCCCGTTTTGATTTTGCTGCCAGCCATATCTTTCCATTGCCGGCTGGAAGCAACTGTTCGATGGCAACGGCAGGTAAGGGGTTCCCCTTGGTGCCGCGGGGATCGAAACTTACAAACTTGCCGCCATCGAATCGCTGGATACCGTTGGCGGTACCAAGCCAAATAAAACCTTTCTCATCCTGGAAGAGGCTGTAGATTTTGTTCGTCCGCAAGCCGGTTCCCTCATCGGTGCTGATATGGTTGAACGCATAGTTTAATCGCTGGGCATGTAGGCCCAGCGATGCGAAGACTAATATGGCGATGAGGCATCGTCTGATCATCCGTTAGGTTGCCTGTTCGGGGCTTAATTTACCTATTTTCCAGGGACCGATCATGGTCGGCCCGTTCCGCCAGGGGAATGTGGAACAAACATTACCCGATCGCTTCCTGCAGTAACAATGCCGTGCAAATATTGGCAAGCAGGAATTTCTCCCGGGCATCAATACCCCTTGCGAAGTACACCTGTCCTTTGTCGGCCAGGTTCACCGCGGCCAGCGCCACGCCGGAACGGTCCCGTATTTCAAGTCCCATGGCGCCGAAAGGCATGTTCATCACGTCGCCTTTCTTGTTGAGCATCTTTGTAACCGGCACGATGGTGTAGTACTCATCGCGATTCCGGGCTACCAGCCCGAAGTAATATTTGGGATCCCGCTGCACGGCATCATTGTCCAGCATCAGTTGCCAGGGTTCCCCGCTTTGGTCTGCATACACCTGCGCATAATAGAGACTGGACGAACGGCGGTTTTTCAGTTCCAGGAGATCAATTCCAAACCCCAGGATACCTTTGTCGTCTCCCACCAGGAGATCTTTTGACTGGAACCGGGAGACGCAATACACGTCAGACTGCGTGCCGTTTGCATCGGCCAGGGAGAAACGGATGGTCTGTTTCTTGTTGATGTATTCCGTTCCGATAATGTTGAGGTAGTCGTCTGAGCCGTACTGTCCCAGCCCTATGCCGGTATATGCACTGTTCCCCTTGGTCCAGGAGCGCTTGATCTCCGTTGTGGAAAACTCGCCGAAGCTCATTTTCTGGTTGATCAATACGCCCGTGCGCCCCTTTACGGGGTGGCTTTCTTTTTCCCTCCATTGTTCGCCGGTAAGGGCGATATTGGCCTCGCCGCAGCTGGCCAATATCGCCAGGGCGTAAAATGCGATGATCATCTGTTTCATATCCGTGCTGTTGATTTGTTTATTTTTCGAATGATTGACGGTGTAAAGATCGCTGCCAGATCCTTCGCGGTCAATCGCATATTCATGTGTATTTACAAACCGATTTCCACGCTGAGAAAGGGTATGTTACGGGGAATCGTTTCACCCTTTGATTCCTGGAAGACCTGGTTATTCCTATCCTGATAGCGTGTGTTTCGAGACATTCTCAGAATTTCCCCGTGGGGCAGCATCAACCGGATATTTTTCCGGATGATGATCGGGTTGCTTCGGGGGGGATAATCACGCAATGGGCGAAGGGCTAGCAGGGTATCCCAAAGGACGCGATTCTGCCCATTCTGCATGTTTTCGGCAGAGATGGCCAGGCTAACCGATGTCTTTGTGCTGTCGAAAATGGGTTCCAGGTACCCGTCTTCCTTCCCTACCTTGAATTCCAGCGTTTGGTCCAGCAGGGTGGCCTGGGTATCCGTCTCTGGATCCTTATCGCAAGCCGTCAGCAAAATGGCAGTTCCGATCAAGAGGTTCTTTATCCAGTTCATGTGATTCATTTGAGGTTGTAAAAATCGCCCTGAAAAAGCTTCCTTCCTATCACACAAAAGGGTGAGTTCATTCGCTACACCCGTGCATGTTCCACAAACTGGACGTAGATGCCGAGCCCGATATGCCATAGTAGATAATGCCCGAGCCGGACGGTAAGTGCGCTTAGGAAGCCATAGCGGACCATGCAAATCCCCTGGACCAGGTTCATGGCAAATCCGGAAAGGAGACTGTATAGCACCAACCAGGCTGGACCGGAGGGCCATTGTTCGAGCGGCTCGCGCAAGGCTGTAAGGATCAAGGCTGCCCATAGAATTTTTTGTCGGCTGTCAGGATTTAGCCAGCGTTTGCCGGCCAGGGCTACGAGGGTCAGCGGGATGAGGCGGTAAAAAATTTCTATATCAAGCGCGCCGCTGGGATACAGGAAAAGGGAATAGGGGAATGGCTGCAGGAATGGAGGCAGTGTTTCATACACTTGCGGATGCATGATTACTTTGATGACCAGCACATCCAGCATCGCAAATCCCAAGCCGATCGCTGCGGGTAACAGCCATTTTTGCGTTGCCCGGATTCCTGTGCCATTCCATGCCGGCAAGCCGGCTTTTTCCTGGAGCAGCAGGAAGGGGATGGCCAGGGAGATCCATAAGAGATTTATCCATTCCCATTGCCGGACAAAAACGTAATCATCTTTGATCGCTGCGCCATAGATGATGGTGATCAAGGGCCAAATGAATAGTATGGAGAGAAGGGCGATTGTTCCCAGGTAGTTTTTGTCATCGGCAATGGGATGGTAATCCGCCGGGTTTGGCCGGGAAATATCATGGGGCATAGCCATTGTTTTTGATTTAGCTGTAAAGCAAAGACAATGGATGTTGCCAGGTATTCACATATTTGTGTGGATTTGGTGGAATTTTCCAAGGGGTTTGTCACGATTTCCGTAAATGATACAAGGAAATCGCCATATTGGGCATTCGAAATCCATTGATCCCCTACCTTCCTGCACGAATCTAACTACCAAAACCTGACGTTTATGAACAAGAAACTGATCGCTGAATTTTTAGGAACCTTTTGGCTGGTATTTGGCGGATGTGGCAGTGCGGTCCTGGCTGCCTCGTTTCCGGACCTGAACATTGGTCTGCTGGGTGTTTCCCTCGCCTTCGGACTGACGGTACTGACGATGGCCTATGCCGTTGGCCATATCTCCGGCGGTCATTTCAATCCTGCCGTATCCATAGGCCTCTGGGTTGCCGGCAAGTTCAATGCTGCTGAATTACCCGGATACATCATTGCCCAGTTGGTGGGCGCAGTTGCCGCAGCAGGGGTATTGTACCTGATTGCAACGGGATCTCCCAATTTTGATACCACCGGGGCTTTTGCATCAAACGGTTATGGGGATAATTCTCCCGGAAAATACACGATGATTTCGGCGTTCTTAATTGAAGCCGTGATGACATTTTTTTTCCTGATCATCATCCTGGGTGCTACCAGTGAAAAAGCGCCCGCTGGCTTTGCGCCGATCGCCATAGGACTGGCACTTACCCTGATACACCTGGTGACCATTCCCGTAACCAGGACGTCCGTGAACCCTGCACGCAGTTTTGGGCAGGCGGTAATTCATGGCGGTTGGGCCCTGGGTCAATTGTGGCTTTTCTGGGTGGCGCCGATTGTTGGCGCTGCCATTGCGGGTGTGGTTCACAAGGCTTTGAAAAACTAACCCGTCTTTTAATACGATAAAGCAGGCATCCCCCGGGGTGCCTGCTTTTTTATTCATGCATACCGCATGAAGTTGCCTGTCCATGTTTTTACCGAGAATCATTTCTTCACAATATTACCTGTCCCTACAATGCGTACATCGAGTCGCGGATTTCCTTTGTAGTAAATATTTCCGGTTCCGCTCAGATGGGCTTTCAATTCTTCCATTACCGTAATTTCCGTATTGCCCGTACCTGATTGCTGGATATCGGCATTCCCCGTTTGCAGTCCATATGCTCGGATGCGTCCTGTACCCGTGCTGATCACCCGTGTCATGAGGGCCTGCATGTCCTGGAGCTGGATCTCGCCGGTGCCCGAAACACGGATCTCCAGGTTTGGGCTGTTAAAGTTGCCGGTGGCCTGGATGCTGCTGGTGCCGAAGCTGCGAATGGCCGAAAGGGAAGGAATCGTAATGGTTACTTCAGAGTTATCGTTCTGGATCAGGGTATTTGTTTTATACCCGATGTGCAGTACGCCGTTTGAAACGGAAGTTTCCAGGAAAGGCAGGAGATTAGCGTAGGCCTTGGTTTCCACTTTCTGGGTAGCACCGTACACCATTCGGATGGTCGTTGTCCCGGCTGTTTCCACCTGCGTGAATGCAGGCAGAACCCTGGATTCTGTAAGGGTTGGACCCTGCCCCCGCAGGGTTTCCCTGGAGCAGGAAGGCAATGAAAAGAATGAAGTTGCCAGTGCGACAATCAAGAGGAGGTACTTTGTCATGATTCAATGTTTATGTACCGCAAAGCAAGTTTTTACACGGCTACCAGGCAATCGCATAAGGATGTGAAAGCGCTTGCCAGGCCATCACATAATTGTGTGACAAGAGCGCATGCAAGAGAAATGTAGGTTTGTCGCGTACTGAAAGGCACTTAAGAATAAAAAGAACGGATATGAAAAAAGCAATGCTGATCGCGGCGATGTTCACCACCATGTTGGTTTCCTGTGGTAAAGATCCCGTTGAACCGGAAACGCCCGTTCCCGCGAACCCGGAAATACGATATATCCAGTTTCTTGATTACAGTGTTCGTTATGCACAGCGGGGGCTGACATTCGACCTGGATGAAGACGGTAAGATCGATGGATTTTTCTCCGTGCAACTGGTGGGGGATCCCATCAACAAGGTGGATAAACGCCAGTGGCTGGTGGTTACCGATGAGCATATCCTCCTGCCGATCAATTATATCGAACAGGCCCCGGTTAAACGGAAAGGTGACCTGATCCCCCTGCAGGATTTTGAAGGCTACCAGTGGTGGGGCCTGAACGAAGTGACCTTGATTGAACGGGCGGAATTTGCCAATGGAAATATCATCTGGCGCGGAAACTGGCAGGGGGCAACCAGGCAATACCTGCCGGTACAGGTGGTGAAGAATGGACTCCGGTATAACGGTTGGTTTGAAATAAGCGCGGATGTCCCCGGCGAGCGTATCATCATCCACCGGGCAGGTATTTCAAAAGAACCGGAAAAGCCTGTTTTCGCGGGGCGGTAAAAAGGAGATTCCCTCGAAAACGTTCCTGCTCATGGAGTATGGTCCAGATCCTGGTTGGGAAGATTTACACTAAATTGAACCATATAGCATGGTATGGACGTTCAGGTAGCCAGGCCTTCCAGCGAGCAGCTGGGTCAATATATTGACTGCATCTATTTCCTTCGCCACGGTCCGGAGGATTCGGCCCGCTATATTTCCTTCCCTTCCGTATTTACGAATCTTTCCCTGTTGCGGCAGGCCAGTCTGGAACACACCGATGAAAACATCCGTATCATCGGCGATCGCAACAGCGGCCCGGTGCACATCTATCGGAGAAATCTGCTTAAACCATGCCTTGTGTCTTATAGCGGGATGGTGGAGGAAGTCACTATTTTTTTTCGTCCACTGGGGGTTCACCATTTTCCAGTCCTCAACGAGCGGATCACG
>JALOMP010000380.1 GCA_025455365.1 Chitinophagaceae bacterium
CGGGATCGTCCAGCTGCATAAAAACCGTTTCCGTGAAAAAGGGCGTGAAGGAAGAATCCAGGGGCGTTTCAATATCAATCCAATAGGTTCCCTTCCCTTTTTTGGGATCAAATATCAGCTGTGCGGAATCGCCAAAAACGATTGGCGGAAGGTTAAACCGGCCTTCGTCGTCCAGGACTAATTTCTCCGAATGCAGGATTCCTTCCCTTCCCAGTAAATAATAGGTGAGCTCCCCGCCCGTCAGCCTCGGATATTCATATACGGCGATCGTATCCCGCTTCCTGGTTTTATGGTTCATGGCGGTCTTGATCCTGACCTTTTTAACCCGGCCGTTCACGTCAAAGAACTGGTCGCTGGCCATGAAATTCACCGCATACATGCCCGGAGGCAGGGTCTTTCCCAGGGCCAGATCACCTTCCGCTACACCGTTCAGGATCGGGTACCGGAACTTCCATCGACGGCCGCTTTCAAGATGGTCTGCCCACACATGGAGCGTGGCCGTAGGGTATGCTTTGCCGATAGGTTGCCCGTCCCAACGAAAACTGAAGGTATCCTTCATGTGCAGCTTGCGCTGGTTCACCCAGAGCGCAGACCCGGTATGCCCGGTGGGTGGCAGGGTGTCTTGCAGAAAATTCAGCCCCGCAAAAAAGACCGGTATCCAGGTTAACAAATGATTCATATCTTAAGTTAATTCTATTATTCCACTGCAGTTCGGCGGCAACCCTTAAGGAAAACTTAATTTTAAGGCATGAATCCGGAAAAGAAAAGACTTCATATAAACGAAAAAAAGAACATTCCCCTGGAGCCCTGGGGGCCCTACCTCAGTGAAAGACAATGGGGAACCGTGCGGGAAGACTACAGCGAACATGGCGATGCATGGGGCTATTTCCCTTTTGAACACGCCCATTGCCGGGCTTACCGCTGGGGGGAAGACGGCATCGCCGGTATATCTGACTTCTACCAGAACCTCTGTTTTGGCATCGCCCTCTGGAACGGTAAGGACCATATCCTGAAAGAAAGGCTATTCGGGCTTGGGAATTACCAGGGCAACCACGGGGAAGATGTCAAGGAACTCTATTACTACCTCGACAATGTGCCCACCCATTTCTACATGGAACACCTGTACAAGTACCCGCAGGAAGCCTTTCCCTACGAGAAGCTCCGGGAAGAAAACCGCAAGCGGTCCAGGCAGGAGCCCGAATACGAAATACTGGACACAGGCATTTTTGATGAGGACCGCTATTTCGACGTCCATACCACCTACGCGAAACACCATTCCACGGACATCGCCATCCGTATCCGCATCACCAACCGCGGGCCGGAAAAAGCCGACATAACGGTACTGCCCACACTCTGGTTTTATAACCGCTGGCAATACGATACAGAACTGAAGAAACCTGCCATATCCCTGCATGGCGATCAGTCGGTCCGCGCACAGCACAAGCGCCTGGGCTCTTACTACCTCCATTTCCGGAAGCCGGACGATATGCTGCTGACCGATAATGAAACCAACCGCAAGATCGTCAAAGGTGAAAACGAACATAACCGCTTCACCAAAGACGCCTTCCACCGCGTGATCATAGACGGCGAGGATCCGAAACCTTACCGGAAGAAAAAATCCGGAACCAAATTTTCCCCCGTGTACAGGCTTTCCCTGAAGCCGGGCGAAACCGAAACCATCCTGCTGCGGCTCAGCAACAACCTGCCGGACCAGCCTTTCGACGACAAAGACGAGTTCATATTTACCCTGCGTAAAACGGAAGCAGACCTTTTTTACAACGAACTGCTTTCTACGGAACCGGATACCGAACGGCGCAATCTACAGCGACAGGCACTGGCAGGCATGCTCTGGAGCAAACAGTACTACCATTACGACGTGGACCGCTGGCTCCACAGCAGCGATGGCATCACCCCTGTCAGCAAGGGCAAACAGCACGGGCGCAACCACGACTGGAAACACCTCAAGAACCAGGACATCATTTCCATGCCCGACAAATGGGAATTCCCCTGGTACGCGGCCTGGGACCTCGCATTCCAGTGCATTCCATTGGCATTGGTGGACCCCTGCTTCGCGAAGAACCAGCTCCTGCTCATCATGCGGGAATGGTATATGAAACCGGACGGCCAGCTGCCGGCCTATGAATGGAATTTCTCAGACGTAAACCCGCCCGTCCAGGCATGGGCTGCCCTGCAGGTGTACTATATTGAAAAAGACAAATCGGGCAAGGGCGATATCGATTTCCTGAAAAAAGTCTTTCACAAACTGCTTATCAATTTCACCTGGTGGATCAACCGGAAAGACCCCAATGGAAACAACATGTTTGAAGGCGGGTTCCTTGGCCTGGATAATATCGGCGTCTTCAATCGCAGCTCCGCCCTTCCGGGACAGGTTTCGCTGGAACAGGCCGATGGCACCGCCTGGATGGGGATGTATGCCCTGAACATGCTGGACATCGCCCTGGAGATCGCCATGAAGGACCCTGCATTTGAAGATACGGCCACCAAGTTTTTCGAACAGTTTGTGCTGATCGCTGAAGCCCTCAACGAACACGGCATGTGGAACCAGGAAGACGGGTTCTTTTATGACATGCTGGGCATCCACGGCGCCCA
>JALOMP010000381.1 GCA_025455365.1 Chitinophagaceae bacterium
CAACGCCAATCATTACAATCAGTATGGGCGACATAACGAAGATTTTTAATGTAGGTGAATTCCTAAGATACGCTTTTGCATCGTTCCCGGAAACAGAGGTGGATAAGAATGCCCTGTTGTGGATTGCGATATACCAATGCGGTTTACCTTTAATCCATGAAAAGATACATACCCTTCCTCCTGGGGATCATGGGTTTGACCTTCTGCAACACGGATGTGGTTGCACAGGCCTCCGGGAGTCCGGGCAAACAGTGGATACAGTTATTCAATGGGAAAGACCTGAACGATTGGACGGCGAAAATTGCCGGCTACCCGGCCGGAGAAAACTATGGCAATACATTTCGCGTGCAGGATGGTAAACTGGTCGTTTCCTATGACCGCTATGATAGTTTCGGCGTTCGCTACGGTCACCTGTTTTACAAACAGCCATACGCTTATTACATGATCGCCGTTGAGTACCGGTTTGTGGGTGAACAGGCAAAGGGAGGCCAGGGATGGGCCACGCGAAACAGCG
Source organism: Chitinophagaceae bacterium (assembly GCA_025455365.1). Lineage (GTDB taxonomy): Bacteria > Bacteroidota > Bacteroidia > Chitinophagales > Chitinophagaceae > Pollutibacter. The sequence continues at coordinate 515 of JALOMP010000381.1, forward strand.
GCATCATGGTTCACGGGCAGGACCCGGCCAGCATGGGAAAGGATCAGGACTTCCCGATTTCCATCGAAGTCCAGCTGCTGGGAGGCCTCGGTACCGGGCCCAGAAGTACGGCCAACCTCTGTACACCCGGGACCCATGTAGTGAAAAACGGAACGCTGCTTACGGCGCATTGCATCAATTCAAATTCAAAAACATACGACGGGGATCAGTGGGTTCGGGTGGAAGTGTTGGTATTGGGCGATTCCCTGATCAGGCATATCGTCAACGGCGATACGGTACTGCAATACACCAAACCGCAGATAGGCGGAGGCAATGTGATCAACTTCCATGCGGCGTCGAAGAAAGACGGGCAGCTACTGACAGGCGGATACATTTCTCTTCAGAGCGAAAGCCACCCGGTCGAATTCAGGAAAGTGGAACTGCTGAACCTCGAAGGATGTAAAGATCCGACCGCAACAAACTATTCGCCTCATGCGGTGAAAGATAACAGGGACAGCTGCCGTTACGAAAAAAAGAAAAAGCGTAGCAGGGGATAACCCTCGGTTACTGGAGCGTCCAGCCCAGCTGAAGCTCGAACCTGCCTTCCCCGATCCCCAACTCAGCGGCCGCGGCATTGCTAATCCGGGCAGCGAGGCCTTCATTCTCCTTCATGGGTGGTATCTCGCCCAAAACTTTTGCAAATATGCTGCGGGCATTCTGCGGGTTGGTCACGCGCACCACTGTACCGGGCATAACCTTGTTCATCAGAATATAATATTTGCCGTCCTTCCAGCCGCTGGTGCTTTTGAATGCGGCTACCGAACCGGTGGTAACGGTGCCCGGAGAACCACCCCTGGTCTGCTCCTCGAAGAGCCCCCGGAAAGCGCCGCCAGAGCCCGATTGGACACCACCGGAAGGCGTGGTGGTTTCCTGCCTGGTTACAGGCTTAGATGACGGAGGCTGTTCCTTCACCGGCACTGCGGCGGTTTCCTGCTTTGGAGGCGGCTGTGATTCTGTTTTGGATGCTGCGGCAACTTCTTTATCGGCCTTCGTTGCCGGGGATTCAGTGGCCTTGGTTGCCGGTTTTTCCGCAGGTGCCGTGCTCTTCTGTGCTACGGGTTGGCCAACGGCTGGTTTCCCCGAAGACGCAAGCGGTGAAACGGCCTTCTTCACCTTGAGGTATCCCACTACCAGTCCGTCTTGTGTGAAATTCGTGGAAGACATGGGAATTTTCAACGTCTCCCCAATGGAAAGACCCCGTGAAATGCTGGTACTGTTGAATGATGCGGCCTGGTTGGGCGCTATATTATAGAGGCGACCAACACTGTACCAGTTATCCTTCGGCACTACTTTGTGGTTAAGATAGAGTTTCCCGCCTTCCTGCAACAGCGTAAGTGGCTGCTGTTGTCCCTGTGCGATCGAAAGGATAAGAAAACTGGCCAACCAAAGGTATATGTGCTTCATGCGGATGGATTTTTACCGGGGAACCACTTTGGGACCTTCCCGAAACCTAAAATTACAATATTCATATGATTGCACCCCGGTTGTCCATCCGGATGCGCCACTCGGAAGGATAATAATTATTCAGGCGATTGGGAAGTCTTTTGCCAAATCCCAGGGATAATCCCTCATAACGCAGGCATATCCAACCTTTTACGCCGCCCTGGATATCCAGCGTCTCCCGGCGCAGGTACCGGAGGGACTGGTCCAGGCTCAAAGAAATTGAATCCACGCCTGGTTCCAGAAAAGTACTCATGGCGAGTTCATGGTCAGGGTTAAAATCTCCGTGTGCGAACGCCCCCATGCGCAACCCGCTCCTGCGCAGCCGGAAACGCGCGGCGATGGCCTGCCACCCTTCCCACTGTTCTTCCGGGAATGCCAGCATGGCATCCGTCATTTTAAACATCCGGAATGAACCGGGCTCCCGGAGCCAGGATCGCAGGGTGGCTGATTCAACCGGGCCGGGCTTTTCAACGGCCACGGACCGGGCAGGCAAGGAATCCGTCGCCGACTTCTTGCGGAAGACGGCTAGAAAGAAACCCTCACCCCTGACCAGGTACGGATAAAACCGGTACCCATACGCATGCTGTTCAGAAATGCTTTCAACCACACCCCATCCTTCCGGAATGGGCAAGCGTATGGACTCCATCGCCATGGATTCCATCAGCCAGTCGCACACCGCCTCATCCTCTTCCCGCGAATAGGAACAGGTGGCGTAGATAAGGATCCCATCTTCCCTCAGGCATGGCAGCGCATCCGCCAGGATCCGCTGCTGCCGCTGGCTGCAGTGGATCACGTTTTGCGGCGACCATTGCGCAACCGCTTCTGCGTCTTTTCGAAACAGCCCGCTGCCGCTGCAGGGGGCATCCACGACCATCACGTCAAAGAATCCGGGCAGGGTTTGAAAGTCTTTCGGATCCTGGTTTGAAACCAGCATGGTGGGCATGCCCCATTTCACCACATTTTCATACAAGACGGGTACGCGGCTCCGGATCAGTTCATTCGAAAGCAGCAGGGCGATGTTTTTCTTCGCCGCCAGCAGGGTTGATTTACCGCCCGGTGCGGCGCAAAGATCCAGCACGCGGGCCTGCTCCAAATCCCCGCAGGCTACCGTCCACGCATAGTCGAGAAACATGCTCGATGCTTCCTGTACATAGTAGGCACCTGCATGAAACAATGGGTCGAAGACAAAGGCGGGCCGTTGGTGCAGGGAGAATCCCTGCGAGCACCAGGGAACCGGAACATCGCTGGCATCGGCTCGCCCCGGCGCAGCGGTGGATTGCCCGCCAAAAAATACGGGCGGCAGCCCTCTGTTCGCTTCCTCCAGCCAGCCGGGCTGCAGTTTATCTGCATTGAGACGCAGGGATGCACCCGCAGCGCCATGTTCATGGGCGGCCAGGAATGCTTCGCGGTCGTAGCCGGGTATCCCTTCCAGGGAGGAAAGAAATGCAACGGGCAGTTCCACGCTTTGTCTGCTTTTACTCATGGATAAATCGATCCAGGTCCATGCCCGGTCCAGGGCAGTACAGCCCCGCCATCATATGCAGGCACCGTTTATTGTATGATTTCGATCGCCTTCTGAACGGAAGCATTGTACCGCTCGAGTGCCATCGCCACTTCGTCAATGAATTGCTGCGCTTCCTGCCAGTTCTTTTCTTCAATACCCTCGCGAATCCCCGGCAAGGTTTTTACGCCATACCCCGTATAAAAGCCCGGCGCATAAATCTGGTGGCGGAACCAGGGACGACGAGGAAGGCCCTGTTCACGCAACAGGTTGCGCTCGGCTTTATAGAGAATACCATTGAGCTGACCGGCTTTGTCTGCACTCAGCTGCGATAAATTCCGGCTCTGCGCTTTGTACTGCCCGGAGAGGGATTTCAGGTTGGCCAGGGCGTTTTCCAGGCGACTGAAATTCAGGTACGGCACAGGCTCCTGCAAGGCAGGCGCTTTGTAGGATTTCCTGGGATCAAGCGCCACATCAAACAGCTTTTCCTTCACCATGCGGTTATGCAGTTCTGTTTCCTGTCGCATATTGTCAACCAGCGTTTTCAGCTCATTCGCATACCCGTTGACCGTTTCATAAAATGCACTGAAATCAACAGGCAGTACGGTGGCATTGGCGAGGCGAAGGGTAATCCGTCCAGCCATCCTGGCCAGCAGATCGCCATACACAAAGCCCGGATCTTTGAAGCGCGTGAAATGATCGTAAGAGTCGTAGATGGAATGATACTCACCGCCGGATCCTTCACCACCGAAACCAAGGTTCATCGAAGCAATACCAATATGCTGCAGGAAGGGAGAGTAGTCTGATCCGGCGCCCAGTGCATAGAGCTTCTGGTATGTATTGCCTACCATTCGGGACCTGGCCGCCGGGGCTGCGTCGGCCAGTTGTTTGGCATAGCGCCTGTCTCGAATGGACACACCCACATTAGGATCCTGTACGGCTGATATTACCTCGTTGTACAGGGGTTCCAGGATATGCGATCCTCCCCCGCTGACAAATCCGCGACTGTTGCCATCAGAATTGATATAAGCCACTGCTTTCTGTTGCAGTTCCGCGGCATGGTCTTCCACCCACTCTGTGGAACCGAGCAGTGCGGGCTCTTCTGCGTCCCATGCGCAATACTTGATGGTACGTTTTGGACGTTCCCCTTTTGCCGCCAGTTCACCCACCATGCGCGCTTCATCCATCAGCGCCACCATGCCGCTTAATGGGTCGGCGGCGCCGTTGACCCAGGCATCGTGGTGGTTCCCGCGGATCACCCACTCATCCGGATAGGTAGAACCTTTGATGGTAGCAATCACATTATGGGCAGGCTGAAGGTCCCAGTTGAATTCGAGTTTCAGGTGAACCTTGGACTTGGACGGGCCGGCATGATAGGTGATGGGCAGTCCACCCCGCCAGGAGGCCGGCACCACGGGTCCTTCGAGGGCCTGAAGCAGCGGCAGCGCATCCGCATAGGAGATTGGCAGTACAGGAATCTTCATGATGGTCTTCGACGCTGCACGGTCGATGCGCTTGGCGTCCTTGGTAGCGCCATACCCTGGGGTGAGCGGGTCACCGGGGGCCACCGGCATATCGAGTACGGAACCGCGCTGCGCGCCATACTCGGGGCGATAGGGGCCTTTCGGGTATACGTCACCGGCAGCATAGCCGTCGTCTTCGGGGTCAGAATAAATGATACAGCCTATGGCGCCGTGTTCGGCAGCCACTTTCGGTTTGATGCCCCTCCAGGATCCGCCGTATTTGGCGATGACAATCTTCCCTTTCACACTGATACCCATGCGCTCGAGTTCCTCATAGTCTTCGGGTATGCCGCGGTTTACAAAGACCAGTTCCGAGGTTACGTCACCGTCTGCCGAGAAGGCATTGAAAGTGGGCAATTGGGTCGCCTTCTGACCGGAGGTTTTGTCTTCAGCCAGGGCGGGCTCTTCCAGTTTCGCCCGGAAAGGTTTCGGGCCCTGCAGTTCCAGCAACCTTGTTTTGGGTGTTGGGTAAAGGACATCGTAGGTGGCTACTTCCGTTTCAAATCCCCAGCTTTTGAAAAGCCTGACCATGTAGTCCACATTCGCCCTGGCATGCTGCGATCCCGTGTGGTGAGGCTGGGAGGCCATGAACTTCATCCATTCATCCTGGTTCTTTGGATTGAGACCGGCATCAAATTTGTTCTCCAGGTCGAGTTGTTTTTGTGCGTCAGCGTCCGGAAACCCG
>JALOMP010000382.1 GCA_025455365.1 Chitinophagaceae bacterium
GCTGGACAAGCTGGTACAGGCCAACCTCCGATTCGTGGTGTCCGTTGCAAAACAATACCAGCACCAGGGTCTGTCGCTGAGTGACCTCATTAACGAGGGCAACCTCGGCTTGATTAAAGCCGCACAGCGTTTCGATGAAACCAAGGGCTTTAAATTTATTTCATACGCTGTTTGGTGGATTCGCCAGTCCATCCTCCAGGCGTTGGCAGAGCAGGGTAGATTAGTCCGCCTGCCTCAAAACAAAATTGGCACCTATAACAAAGCGAACAAAGCCTATATGGCTTTCGAGCAGGAACATGAAAGGGAACCCTCCACGGAAGAACTGGCCGAATTACTCGAAATGAGTGAAACGGAAATCAACAACATCTTCCAGAGCAATACCCGCCATACTTCGCTGGATGCACCCGTGCACGAAGCCGAAGATGTGGCCATGGGCGACCTGCTCCAGGGTGGCGATGACACGGATGACGATGTTATCAAAGACTCCCTGCGCGCCGAGATCCGCCGCGTGCTGAAATCGCTCAGCCCACGGGAAGCGGAAATCGTAAATGCCTATTTCGGATTGGATGGGGAAAACGGTGTGACCATCGAACAGATCGGTCAGAAATACGACCTCACCAAAGAACGCATCAGGCAAATTAAGGAAAGGGCGATCAAACGCCTCCAGAAAGCGCGTTACAGCAATGCGCTGAAGGCCTACCTGGGCTAAAACACCCAAAAATCAACAACTGGCCCGGTCCCTTCAAGGGATCGGGCTTTTTTGTAGCGGCAACCGCCAACCGATGCAACATTGGCCGGAAACAACGACGGGTATTCGTTTTTTATCCCGAACCGATCCGCCGTATCTTTGTTTCTTATGCATATGGGCCGCAAAGGATGGATCTGGCTGTTTTCCCTGGCATTATTCGCCTGCGAAAAGGATATCGACATCGAACTGGACGATACTACGGAAGCCCTGGTGGTGGATGCATCCATCGAAAGCGGCAGGCCTCCCCTGGTTTTTCTCTCCCGCAGCCTTGCCTTTTTCAGTGAAATCAACCCGGATATCCTGGCTGGCAGCTTTGTTCGGAATGCAGAGGTATATATCAGTGATGGTGTGAACCGTCATAAACTCAGGGAAGATTCCGTTGGGACCACTGCCGGTAGCACGATTTACTTTTATTCCAACGATGTTTCCAACCCCGGAACCGCCATCATCGGCCAGTTTGAAAGGCAGTATGACCTTGAAATCATTTCAGAAGGACGGACATACACCGCTACTACCACCATTCCTGCCATTACCCGCCGCGTGGACTCCCTGTGGTGGGAAAAAGTGCAGGATGAAGAGGATTCAAACCTGGTCAAGCTGATCATCCGGGCCACGGACAAGCCAGGGTTCGGGAACTATATCCGCTATTTTACCAGGGTTAACCAGGAAACTTTCCTGCCGGGCGTAAATTCCGTGTTTGACGACCAGGTGATCGACGGCACTACCTATACCTTTCCGGTAGATAAGGGGTTCAACAAAAACCTCGACCAGGAGGACTACGAACCATTTTTCCACCGGGGCGATACCGTGACGGTGAAACTGGCCGAAATTGACCGGGTAACCTATGATTTCTGGCGAACACTGGAGTTCAGCTACCAAAGTGTTGGAAACCCTTTTTCGAGTCCCGTAAAAGTGCTCGGCAACATCTCAAACGGGGCACTTGGATACTTTGGCGGTTATGCCACACAGTTTCATACCCTGGTCATCCCTCCACGCTAAGCATTGGATAGCCGAGGCCAATACCAGCGCCTTTCCTCCCATCGCCTTAATATGTTACTGTTGTCACACGCCACAAAAGCAGGAAGGTTGTATTTTTGCAGACTTTTGAAATGCATGATATGGAACAAAACACGATAGAACATGTCCATTGCCTGATCATCGGATCCGGACCCGCTGGCTATACTGCTGCCATCTATGCTTCCCGCGCGAACCTGAAACCCGTCCTCTACCAGGGTATCCAGCCGGGAGGACAACTTACCATCACTACGGAAGTTGAAAATTACCCGGGGTATCCCGAAGGCATTCAGGGACCGGATATGATGGTGCATTTCGAAAAGCAGGCTTCCCGCATGGGCGCCGACATCCGGTTTGGACTGGCATCAAAGGTTGACTTCTCAAAGCGCCCATACCGGGTATGGATAGACGAAGAAAAGGAAATGACGGCTGATGCGGTGATCATCGCCACCGGCGCTTCGGCCAAATGGCTGGGCCTGGAAAGCGAGCAACGCCTGAACGGATACGGGGTGAGCGCCTGTGCCGTATGTGACGGATTCTTTTTCCGGGGCAAGGAGGTAGGCATTGTAGGAGCCGGCGATACGGCGGCCGAAGAAGCACTTTATCTCAGCAAACTATGCACCACGGTGCATATGATTGTCCGTAGAGACCAGATGCGGGCTTCCAAAGTGATGCAGGAACGCGTACTGAATGCACCCAATATCAAGGTGTACTGGAACAGCGATACTGAAGAGGTGATGGGAGAAAACAAGGTGGAATCCGTCCGGATTGTCAATAATAAGACGGGGGAGAAGACGACGATCCCGGTCAGCGGTTTCTTCATCGCTATCGGGCACCAGCCCAATT
>JALOMP010000099.1 GCA_025455365.1 Chitinophagaceae bacterium
ACGGTTGACGGTTCATAGTTCATGGTTCATGGTTCATGGTTCATGGTTCATGGTTCATGGTTTGCGTTTCCTACACTTCATTCCCGACTTACCACTTCCAGTTTGCAGCCGGCAGTTTCCGCACTTACGTTTCATGCGTCAACTGCCGACTGGTTCCTGCTTCCATCATGATGTTTTTTCGGACAGCGGCATCACCGCTTTGGGTCCGGTTTTTTCAGCGGGTAAGGCACCTTTGATTCCCGAATCTTTTTGCTTCCCGGGAACAGGATTGGTTGAGGAAGCTTTTGGTTTCATAGGATTGGGTCCGGCTTTGGGGGAAGAGTGATCCAGCTCTTCCTTCTTTCTCTCAGGCTGGGTTGAAACGGGCTTCGGTGAAGCCGCTTGCTGAGTCGTTGCATGCCACTGCCGGTACCACTGGTTTAAGAGGGCGGTATCCGTGCGGGCATATTTCTGTTTATTTGGAACGGCCACCACCTGCCCGGCAAACCGGACGTCAATGAGGCTGTATGCATTAAACCCGGAAGGGGCGAGTACCTGCTGGTAAAACAGGGCGAGACGGTGAAATTTTTCAGCCGGCTCCTGTGCATCCCCAAACAGTATTTCGTGGTTTCCTACTTTAGGCAACAGCACAAACGCGCGGTCTTCATTGATATCCACCTGGTCTACCTGCGCCATCCAGAATGGTTCCTGCTGTAAATACAGGGCGATGGTCTTAACGCCTGCCATCAGCGTGCTGTCCTTCCCTTTCCAGGATGGACGGTCTGCAGGGAATCCCGTAAACACGGGTAACCGAGGCGTATAACGGTCATTGAGGGGAAGGCGCTTCAGGTTGCTGTCGATATAAAATGATGAACCCTTAGGCGTGAAGACGCGGGCAATCGGCTGATGCTCTTCGATCTTCACCTGCAGGATGCGCTTATTGTCGAAATACAGCTCCGCGTTTTTAATCCAGGGATGTTTCTCCAGTTTCTCTTCCATGGTTTTCAGGTCAATTCCTTTCACGGGCTTTCCCTTAAGGGCCGCCAGGCCCTTGTTATTCATCAGCCTGAGTACCAGGTCCTTTCCGGTATATCGCTCCTTTCCTTCATGGACAAAGGTTATGCGGACATCCGTGCAGGGTTTGGATGATTTTGTATTCATGGCTGCAACCAGCAGGATCAGCAGGCCAACACCCAAAGCGATCGATCCCGCCATCAAAAGTCCTCTCCATATCCTGTTATATCCTGGCATGGCTATTTGCTTAATAGTTTTTGAATCGGTTCCACCAGTTGATCTATATCGCCTGCGCCTGCCGTTATGATCAGGCCATGATCATAAGATTTGAGGACTTCCAACAGGGCTCCCTTATGCTCCAGTACCCGGTGATTGGTTTTCATTTTGCCGGCGATCATTTCACTGTTGACACCCTCGATTGGCTGTTCACGCGCCGGGTATATCGGCAGCAAGATCACCTCATCGGCCATATCCAGGCTTTCGGCAAATCCATCGGCAAAATCCCTGGTACGGGTGAACAGGTGTGGCTGGAAAACTACGGTACAGGGCAGGTCCGGGTAGAGCTGCCGCGCGCCGCTGATCAGTGCCCTCAGTTCCTGCGGGTGGTGGGCGTAATCATCCACGAACACCAGTCGGTCTGACTTGATGATATACTGGAAGCGCCGCTTCACGCCTTTGAAATCCGCAATCGCCGCGCGTATCTTTTCCGCATCAATCCCCAGGTCCATGGCGATCGCGATCGCCGTGAGGCTGTTCTCCACATTGTGCATGCCGCCCATGTGTAATTCCAGGTCCCTGATCAACCAGCCTGGTCCCTGTACATCATAGCGGTATGACCCATTGACCAGGCGGATCGCATGTGCGTGCACATCGGCGTCCACGCGACTGGCATGATAGGTCAGCTTCCGGGAACCCCTGAGTTCAGTACCCCGACTGAGGTCGGCCTGGTACAGGAGCAATCCTCCCGGTTTTCCTTTTGCGGAGAAATCGATGAAGGCCTTTTCCATTTCCTCCGCCGTGCCATAAATGTCCAGATGATCAGCATCCATAGCCGAGATGACGGCGATATCCGGGCTGAGTTTCAGGAAGCTGCGGTCATATTCATCTGCTTCGATCACGCACACGTTCCTTTCATCGCTCCAGAAATTGGTGCCATAATTGGCGGAAATACCCCCCAGGAAAGCGTTGCAACCATACCCCGAATGGCGCAGCACATGGGCCGTCATGGTGCTCATGGTTGTTTTCCCGTGTGTGCCCGCGACGCAGATATTGAAACTGCTTTCGCTGATCAGTTGCAACACATCGCTTCGCTTCAGCAGCTCGTATCCCAACTGCTTAAAATATTTCCGTATCCGGTTATCCTCCGGAATCGCCGGGGTAAATACCACGCTGTCCACACCAGGCGGAATGCCTTCGGGCAGGTCTTCATACTGCACCGCCATACCGGCGTCTTCCAGCTCACGGGTAAGGATAGTGGCGGTTCGGTCATAACCACTGACTTTCACGCCGCGGGCATGGAAATACCGGGCGAGGGCGCTCATGCCGATGCCACCGATTCCGATGAAATAAATATGCTGTATGTTGTTCAATCCCTTCATGAATGGGATACTGTCGTTTTTAATATGTTCAATATGTCTTGGGCGATGCGGATATCCGCATCCCTGACGGCGAGCTTTCCCGCCGCCATCGAAAAGGCTGCCCGCCGTTCCCTGTCCGTTGCCAGTTCGATGGCCGTTGTCACCAGCTTCCCGGCCGCGTCCGCGTCCGCGATCATATACCCGGCTCCCTGCTGCACCATGTTCCTGGCGTTGGCAGACTGGTGGTCTTCAGCGGCAAACGGGTAGGGTACGAAAATGGCCGGTTTGCCCATCACGGTGATCTCCGCGATTGCCATCGCCCCTGCACGTGAAATGACCAGGTCCGCCGCCCGGTATGCCTTGTCCATTTCGGTGATGAATGGACCCACCCACAGTCCCTTATGATCGCCACTGCCCGTTCCATGCTCTCCCACCTTGTCTTTCTCCCATTCCCCTGCGATTTTCCCGTCAAAGGATTTTCCGGTTTGCCAGATCAGCTGCAAGCCGGCTGCCCGCATACGCTCCATGCCGGCCGCGATCGCCTCGTTGATGCTCTTCGCACCGAGACTGCCGCCCACCACCAGGACCACCGGCATTTGCGGATCAAGCCCGAAGTGAGCAACCGCTTCCTCCCGGGTGAGGGCAGACGAAGCGATGGATGCCCGGACGGGGTTCCCTGAAACGATAATCCGCTCCATGGGGAAGAATTTCTCCATGCCGGGCGCGGCTACAAAAACCCTGGTGGCGCCTTTGCCCAACATGATGTTCGACTTGCCGGCAAATGCATTGCTCTCATGGATGAACGTGGGGATTCCAGCCTGCTGGGCATATTTGAGCACCGGGAAACTGGAATACCCGCCTACGCCAATGGCCGCATCGGGTTTAAACCGCTTAAAAATGGAACGGACCTGCAGCCAGCTTTTCACCAGCTTGAGTGGCAGACCGATATTTTTGATCAAAGAACTACGATTGAATCCCGCGATATCCAGCCCCTCTATATTGAATCCCGCCTGGGGCACTTTTTCCATTTCCATTTTCCCCTTCGCCCCGATGAAGAGGATTTCCGTGTCCGGCTCCATCTTCCTGATCTGCTGCGCGATGGCTACTGCCGGGAATATATGACCCCCGGTTCCACCGCCGGCCATCACTATTTTCCAGTTACGCTTCACCGTTATCAGGGCCCTCCGCTTCCATTTTTACACGCTTACCTTCCAATTTCTCCACGTTGCTCGCCACGCTCAGGATAATCCCAATCGCCACGCAGGTGAAGAGGAATGAACTGCCACCCATGCTGATCAGCGGCAGGGTGACCCCGGTGACCGGGAACAGGTTCACGTTCACGGCCATGTTAGCCATGGCCTGAATGACCAGGGTGAAGCTCAATCCCAGTGCCAGAAAGGCCCCGAACGCATAGGGGCATCGTTTGAAAATGCGAATACTCCGGTACAGGAAAGCCAGGTAAATGAAGAGCACAAAAGCCCCTCCCAGCAAACCATACTCCTCGATGATGATGGCGTAAATAAAATCAGAATAGGGGTGTGGCAGGAAATTGCGGGCCTCGCTGTTTCCCGGGCCAAGGCCAGTGAAGCCTCCCTTGGCGATGGCGATCTTGGCCTGTTGTACCTGGTAGGCCGTTTCGTGCTTGTCTGCATACATGAAATTCTGGACACGCTTGATCCAGGTTTCCACCCTTCCCTTGGTGAGCATCGCGGGCAGGTCCTTTGAGCGGCCTTCTTCCTTGTCGTAATACCCAACGGCCAGCCCGATCAGGATGGTCACGGGAATGGCGGCCATACCGATGACGATACCGATATGCCTGAGTCTTGCCCTTCCGATAAACATGAGAAGCAGGCTGGTAGCCCCCACGAGCAAGGCGGTGGACAGGTTAGCCGGCGCGATCAGTAAACAGATGATGCCTACGGGCACGATCAGGGGCAGGAATCCTTTTCTCCAATCCTTGATGACTTGTTGCTTTCGGCTCAGCTGGCGGCCCAGGTACATGAAGAGCGCCAGTTTAGCCATATCAGAAGTCTGGAAGGTCAGGTTGATGATCGGCAGTTTGATCCAACGGTTCGCTTCGTTGATGCTGGAACCGAATAATAAGGTATAGAGCAACAAGGGAATGGAGGCCAGGAACAGGAATATGGCGATGCGGGAATACACCGTATAGTTCACGAGGTGCGCGAAATAAATCAACGCCACCCCGATACCGATGAACACAACCTGTTTGAAGAGGTAGGATTCGGTGCTCTTGGAGAGTTTATAGGCCAGGGTCCCGGTGCTGCTATACACCACAAGCAGGCTCATCATGGTCAGAAGTACCACGATCGCCCAGATCACCTTATCGCCCCGCGTTTTACTGCTGAGCCGCGAGAAGGGACTGCCTGTTATTTGCGCCTGTTCACTCATCACTGGTTTGTTATTCGTTTTACAGTTGCCTTACGGCCTCTTTGAACTGACGGCCGCGGTCTTCATAATTTTTAAATAGGTCGAAGCTGGCGCAGGCGGGGCTCAGCAACACCACATCACCCTTGGATGCGAGATGGAAGCAGGCCTGGACCGCATCCTGCATGTTATCCGTGTTTGCCATCACCGCCACATCTTTACCAAAAGCCTGGTGGATCCTGGTATTGTCCTTACCCAGGCACACAATTGCTTTCACCTTTTCCTTCACGAGGTCCATCAGCAGGGTATAGTCGTTGCCCTTATCCACGCCACCGAGGATCAGTATGACCGGTTTGACCATGCTTTCCAGGGCATACCAGGTACTGTTGATGTTGGTCGCCTTGCTGTCGTTGATAAATTCCACTCCCCGGATACTCATTACCGGTTCCATGCGGTGTTCCAGTGCTTCGAAGTTTTCCACGGCTTCCCGGATTTTGTCTTTGCGGATGCCGACCACCGACGCGGCCAGGCAGGCAGCCATGGTATTGTACTGGTTGTGCTTACCCTTCAGGGCAAAATCATAGATGCTCGCGGTGAGGGTTTCACGCCCAGACACGGTCATCCGGTTGTTTGAGATGTAAGCCCCTTTGGGTAGTTCTCTGCTCATGGTAAACGGTAATGGGTTAGAGTTGAATGGGTATCGTTTGATGTTTTGCATGGTCACGGGATCGTCTTCACAATAAATGAAGTAGTCCTCCGCGGTCTGGTTTTTCACGATCTTGAACTTGGACTCTATATAATTCTCAAACCTGTATTCATAGCGTTCCAGGTGGTCTTCGGTGATATTGGTCAGTATCGCCACGTCCGGCCGGAATGCGCGGATATCATCCAGCTGGAAACTGCTGATCTCCGCCACATACAATGGCTTCGGATCGAGGGCAACCTGCCGGGCGATCGAGAAGCCGATATTTCCCACCAACGCGCAATCCATACCGCCATGTTTGCAGATATGGAAGGTCAGTGCCGTGGTGGTGGTCTTCCCGTTGGTACCCGTGATGCCGATGATCCGGCTGTCTGCCCTGAACCGATATGCCAGGTCCAGCTCGCTGACCAGCGGGATCCCTTTTTGCAGGATCTCCTGTACCATGGGCGCCTTGTGCGGGATGCCCGGGCTCTTCATCACTTCCTCCGCATCCAGGATCGCTTCCCTGCTGTGCCCTTCCTCTTCATATGGTATCCCGTGGGAATCCAGTTCCGCCTTGTACCGGTCCTGGATCCTGCCTGCGTCAGAGAGGAATACATCATATCCCTTCTCCTTGCCCAGGATCGCAGCGCCTGCGCCACTCTCACCGCCTCCCAGGACTACCAGCCTGTGTTTCATCTTGTTGTGGTTAAAAAAAAATTGGTCTTTCAATGGATGATTTTCTCTGACGTATCTGGATCAGTAAGCACGGACGTGGTGTTTTTTCAGTTATGGTTTTTCAGCATATATTTTGGTTCATGGTTCATGGTTCACTGATTTTGGTTTTCCGTGAACCGTGAACTATGATCTGTGAACTACCTTATTTTCAAAGACATGATCGCAAACACTACACACATCAGTGTCACAATCCAGAACCGCACCGCGATCTTGCTCTCATGGTACCCCAACTTCTGGTAATGGTGGTGCAGGGGACTCATGAGGAAGATGCGCCGGCCTTCGCCGTATTTCTTTTTTGTATACTTGAAATAACTCACCTGCAGCATCACGCTCAGGTTCTCCACGAGGAATACACCGCAGAAAATCGGGATGAGCAGTTCCTTGCGCACAATGATGGCGAGCGCCGCGATAATGCCGCCGAGCGCCAGGCTTCCGGTATCGCCCATGAATACCTGCGCCGGGTATGTATTGTACCAGAGGAAGCCGATACAGGCACCGATCATCGCGGCGATGAATATGGACACTTCTCCCAGGTTCGGGATATACATGATGTTCAGGTAATCGGCCAGCCGGAGGTTGCCGCTTGCATAGGCAAACAACCCGAGGCAGATGCCAATCAACGCGGATACGCCCGTGGCCAATCCGTCCAACCCGTCCGTAATATTGGCTCCATTGGATACAGCAGTGACGATGAAAATCACGATGAGTATGTAGAGCAGCCAGGTATAGTCCCGGAGTGCGGCAGGCAGCAGTTTGGAGTAATTGAATTCATGTCCCTTTACAAAAGGGATGGTGGTCACTGGCTCATTGGCAGGTACGAAATAGCGACTCTTCCCCTCAAACTTCACTTCGGTGGCATTGTCAGGCTTCACCGAGCCGCGATATTCGCGGTAAACTTTCACGTTGCTGTTGAACATGAGCGTGGAGCCGATGATGATCCCCAGTCCAACCTGGCCCAGGATCTTCGACCAGGCCGCCAGCCCATCCTTATCGCCCTTCACATATTTTACACCGGCCTTTTGTGCCAGCCGCTTTGCCCGCAATTTGAAATAATCGTCCAGGAAGCCAACCAGTCCAAGCCATACGGTACTCAGCAGGACAAGCCACACATATATCTTATTGAGGTTGGCAAACAGCAGGGTGGGCACCAGTATGCCCATCAGGATAATGAACCCGCCCATGGTAGGCGTACCTTTCTTCTGTTCTTCTCCTTTCAGGCCAAGTTCCCGCACGCTTTCACCCACCTGCATTTTTTGCAGGAAGAGGATGATGCGTTTCCCGTAGACCAGCGTGATCAGCAGGGAAAGCAGGATAGCCATCAGCGCCCGGAAGGTAATGAACTGGAACAGTCCGCTACCCGGGAACCGGATGCCTTCGCTCGTCAGCCATTGGAAAAGATGGTATAACATTTAGTTCGATGTTATTTGTTGATGGTTCGTGGTTCATGGTTCATGGCAATACCATGAACGATGAACTATGAACCATGAACCTTTATTTGCCTAACATTTCAAAAACTTCCCGTACAACTTCCTTATCGTCAAATGGGTGTTTCACACCCGCCACTTCCTGGTATTTTTCATGCCCCTTCCCTGCCACCAGCACGATATCGTCACGGCCGGCCAGGCTGATGGCGGTTTTAATGGCTTCCCGACGGTCAGTTATGGAAATCACTTTTCGTTTATCCTTTACCGGGATACCTTCTTCCATTTCCCGGATGATGGCTTCCGGTTCTTCATCCCGCGGATTGTCCGAGGTGAAAATGGCGCGGTCGCTGTGTTCGCAGGCCACTTCGGCCATCACAGGCCGCTTGGTCCTGTCCCGATTACCGCCGCAACCCACCACGGTGATAATTTTCTCACCACCCTTGCTGAGGTTGCGCAGGGTGGTAAGCACATTCAGGAGTGCATCCGGCGTATGGGCGTAGTCCACGATGGCGATGATCCGCTCATTGGCCGATACGGTATAGTCGAATCGCCCTTCCGCGCCGGTCAGATTACTCAGGACCCTGAGCACTTCCTGCCGGTCTTCGCCCAGGCAGATGGCTGTTGCGTAGACGGCCAGCAGGTTGTATGCATTGAATTCACCGATCAAACGGAACTGTACTTCCTGCTCGTTTACCAGCATCTGCAATCCCGCCAGGCTGTTGTCCAGGATCCTTCCCTTGAAATCGGCGATGGATCGCAGGCTGTAGTAAAACTTGTCCGCGGGCGTATTCTGCAGCATGACCGTGCCGCGTTTATCGTCCAGGTTGGAAATGGCGAAGGCTTCCGAAGGGAGGTTGTCGAAAAACGACTTCTTCACCCGGATATACTCGTTGAAGGTCTTATGGTAATCAAGATGGTCGTGCGTGATGTTGCTGAAAATCGCCCCGGTGAATTGAAGCCCGGTGATCCGGTGCTGGTGGATGGCATGGCTGCTGCATTCCATGAACACATGCGAACAACCTGCATCCGCCATGCGACGCAGCAATGCATTCAGTTGGATGGCGTCTGGTGTGGTATGGGTGGCAGGGATGATGGCGTTGCCGATCTGGTTCTGAACCGTGGAAAC
>JALOMP010000383.1 GCA_025455365.1 Chitinophagaceae bacterium
TGCTACGATTACCACTGCAAACCTGAGTGCTTCCAATGGAATCATTCATGTAATCGACCAGGTAATCATTCCTTAATCAATTGATCTATCTGTATACGATACTGAAGTAAAATCAAAGTAAAAAGGCTTCCCAAACAAGGGAGGCCTTTTTTCATCCAACTAATTTTAAGGGGGTTATCCATTCAACATCCAGTAAACGTTGTTCATTTGACGAGCGAAAAGCAGGCAATGTAAGAAATAGATGTTTCCGAAACCTGGTTTGAAAGCAATTTCCGGAACCTGCCCTGGCAGCATTGCCTGGTATTCAGAAGGCCGGAATGATACAGGGAATTACGGTATCTGAATTTTTCCATTAACTTGACCGCAGCGCAAAGAGCGGCTTCTCATGATCACACCTACCATTGCCGAAATCATTGGAAACACGGACATCTACCTGATCGACCAGATCCTTAAGGGGCGATACGGAGCTGAAGACCGCATCCTGGACGCCGGTTGCGGACATGGAAGGAACCTGCATTGGTTCCTGTATAATGGTATGCAGGTTTACGGCATCGACCGCGATCATTCCGCCATCGAAGACCTAAAAGCCTTGCACCCGGAACTGGACGGAAATCGACTGCAGGCCTGTCCCGTGGAATCGATGCCTTTCCCCGACGACTACTTCGATCACCTGGTCAGCAGTGCGGTGCTTCATTTTGCGGAAGGCCCGGACCATTTCTTCGCGATGTGGCAGGAAATGGTAAGAATACTCAAACCCGGGGGTAGTCTCTTCGTACGGATGGCCTCGGACATCGGTATTGAAACCCGGGTGAAACCGGCAGGATCCGGCGTATACCTGGTTCCTGACGGGTCCTTTCGATTCCTGCTGACCAGGGACTTGTTAAGATCCCTGTTAGACATTTTCCCCCTGGATTTCCTGGAACCCTTCAAAACAACCAACGTTGATGACCAACGATGCATGTCCACACTTGTCCTGCAGAAATATGGCAGACCATAAAGATGCGCTGTAAAAAAGGGATTCGAAAAGTTTAGCTGCCCATGTTCGTCTCTTCGTGCCCCTCCACGTAATTCAGTTCGCGCCCGAAGGTTTCCTTCGTCCGGAGGACGGAAACAAATCCCATCACCATGATGACCAGTCCCGTTACCCAGGCCGCGGTCACATAGTTGTCCAAAACAGATGCGCTGCGCAGGAACTGGAAAAGGAGCAGCATCACCGGCAGAAAGCCGCGCACCAGGTTAGGGATCGAGATCGCCGCCGTTGCCCGGAGATTGGTGCCAAACTGTTCCGCACTCATGGTGATGTACAATACCGATAGTCCCGAACCGAAACCCAGGCCCATGCAAATAAGGTACATGTTGAAAGCATTTCCCCCGCCCCGCAGGGCAAAGAATAAAACGATGAACACCGAGAGAATGCCGTAGAATATCAGCAGCGTTTTCTTCCGGCTCTTCAGGTAATTGCTGAGAAATCCGGCAGCCATATCGCCAAAAGCCAATGCCACGTATTGCAGCATCAGGGCCCGTGGCTGGTCAAAGCCCGCAATGCCAAAGCGCTTGGCGAATTCATCTGAAAAACTGATCAGGATGCCAATCACGTACCAGACGGGCAGGCCAATCAGGATGCCGCGCAGGTATCGCAGGAATCGGTTTCGGTCCTGGAAGAACATGAAGAATTTTCCCATGGGCGCTTCCTCATCACGCGCTTCCGCGTACATGCCGCTTTCCAGCACACCCATCCGAAGAAAAAGCAATGCCAGTCCCATGCCACCCCCGATGAAATAGCAGAGCCTCCAGTCCTCGCCGGATACCGCATACACGATGTACGCGAAGATGGTACCCAGTACGCCGCTGGTGGCGATGATCGCTGCTGCAATCCCCCGTTTCTCTTTGGGAAGGATCTCGCTCGTCAAGGTGATGCTGGCGCCAAGTTCGCCGGCCAGTCCAAGGCCGGCAATGAAGCGCAGCAAGGTGTACTGATCCGTCGTCTGTACAAATCCATTGGCGATGGTGGCGAGGGAATACAGGAGGATCGATCCGAAAAGCACTTCTTTACGCCCTTTCCTATCGCCCAGGATACCCCAGAAAATACCACCGACCGTCAGGCCGATCATTTGCCAGCTGATGGTGGCTTCCCCCATTTGCTTCAGGGAATCTTCCGGAACGCCGAGGTCGAGGAAACTCGCCCTTCTGACGATGCTGAAGAGGAGCAGGTCATATATATCCACGAAAAAACCCAGCGCGCCAACGAGTACGGGGAGAGAAAAAACACCATATGTGCGTTGATTCCGGTTCACGGGTCAGTTCCTGGTACTTCTTTGATGGTTCATGGTGCGCGGGAAATCGGTTATGCATCAAACGCCTGCACGGTGCAAGGCCGGGTATCGCCTTTTTACGTCAACCTCCATATCGTGTCCACATCTCTTTCGCATAGGCGGCAAACGCGAGGTCCGGTTCTTCGATTTCCGGGTGCCAGAGCTTTTCCCATTCAAAACTGTAATACCCCTTGTAGTTATCCCTGCGAAGCAGTTCCACCGCCGCCATGATGGGCGACTCGCCCGTTCCCAGGAAACAGTATCGCATCTTCCC
>JALOMP010000100.1 GCA_025455365.1 Chitinophagaceae bacterium
CATGTGTTCAATTTCGACCTGCCCAATGTTCCTGAAACCTATGTACACCGCATTGGCCGTACAGGCAGGGCAGGGGCATCCGGACGCGCATACAGTTTCTGCGACATGGAAGAAAGGGAATACCTCCGTGACATCGAAAAATTAATCCATAAGAAAATCCCGGTTGTAGAAAACCACCCTTATGTTGACAAAGGCTTTACAGGTGAAAACAGGCCGGCAACCGCTGTCCAGAGGCCGGGTGGACAAAAGACCCGGACTAAACCGTCTATCCATCGATCTGCCGGCAGGTCCAATGTGCAGCAGCAGGCAACCCCGGATACGGGACGGTCTTCCAGCGGAACCTGGAACAGGTCCGCGGCGGGCGGTCGAAATAAAAGCGCTACGGGAAGACCTGAATTCAGGCAGCACGCGGGTGCGAATCATTCATGATTTGTCCTTACCGGCCGTGGACTTGTCAATTGCCCTGCCAAATAGATTTCCAAGGGCCGCGCCAATGACGGCGCCCACAATTGTCCAGGTCCATGACCGATCGCCTGTAAAATAGCCGAACGACATACCAAACAAACCGCCGATGGCTGCCATGAAAGTGGCGGCCGTCATTTTTTTACGCGGTCCATGGCCTGGTGTCTGCTGGTGGTGATGTTTGGGCTTATGCCTGTGGTGTGATTCCGGCATGTGATGGGGTTTAAGTGGAGAATCCGCAGAGGAATGGCCTCTTTCAAATGTACTGAATTCAACAATCCTGACTGTAGTGTGCACCCTCAAAAACTATCCTTCCATATTTTTGTAATATGTTGCCATTGCATTCATACATGAAAATGAAACCGGTATTAACGGTCGCGCTTTTTTCCATCCTCGTGATCGGATGTGATATTTTCGGCGGTGCCGACGTAAAAAACATCAAGGACCTGGATGATAACATGATTGACATCCGGATGTACCATGAAAACCTCGGCGATGCCATTGTAAAGTCAAAGCGGGATGAGGCACTGTGGTTATACGAAGGCATGGACAGCGTGCTCATGGTGGTAGCCATGAAGTTCGACGAACATCGTAAACTGAACAGGCCTTTTAGGGATTCCTATGAAAATGACCTTTTGCCTGAAATCGAGACACTGGGGAAGTCGCTCGAAAAATCAGACTGGCCCGCCGCGAAGACGGCCTACACGGCGCTGACACGGAAATGCAATGGATGCCACCGGGACCGGGACGTGGATAAGGTAGTACAAAACTGGCTCGAAAGAGGGAAATGATCAATAGCGGCGAGGACCGCGGTCGTCGCGACGGGGATACCCGCCACCACCAGAAGGCCTGCCGCCACCACCGGGAGGACGTGAACCGCCAGGCCTGAATCCGCCGCCACCGGAAGGCCTGTCTTCCGCCTGTTTTACAACCAGGGGTTTCTTGCCCAGCGAAATGTCATTCAGCATTTCGATGGCTTCCTTTCCATGTTCATCTTCCACCATTTCCACGAAACCAAAACCTTTGCTTTTACCGGTTTCGCGGTCCATGGCCACCTTGGCGGACTTAACGGGACCGAATTTTTCAAAAATTTCCATCAGTTCGGCATCGTCCAGGTCATAGGGAAGGCCGGCAACAAAAAGAGTCATGGCGCGAAGATTTCCGTAAATGTAAGCATTTCCGGGTTACCAGAATTTGATCCCGAGGTGTTTCCAGGCATTCATTTAAAAGGGCTAATTTTCCTGCCTTAAATCATCCTCCATGAAAGTGATCTCATCGTCCCGTATCATTCCCTTTTTCCTCTTCCTGGCAATTTGTTCCCTTGAAGGCTTCGCCCAGGCCACGCTTACACCGGCGCAGCAGCGTGCGGCGTTGATGAAGAAAAACGAATCGAAAATGATCTATCCGTATATAAAGGGGAGCTATATGACGGGTGTCATTCCTGTACCGGATGTTACATTTCCCATTACGGCTGGGAAAACCTATAAACTCGTATTTGACTTCACGTATGGGAACCCGGATATCTACGGACAGGGACTTGTCAACCCCGGGCTGGAGGAGATTTGCCGGATACTCAACCTGCATAGTGCAGCCGGTATAGCCGACAAAAACCTGGAGGTATGCATCATTTTACATGGCGCGGGTGTATGGACCTTCCTTCGCGATGATGCGTATCGCGAGCGTTTTGGAAAAGAAAATGCCAACATAAGCCTGGTTAAAGCCCTGCAGCAGAAAGGGGTTAAGCTGGTTGTTTGCGGTCAGACATTACAATTACGCGAACTGGACAGGGCAAAATTGCTACCCGGTATCGCCGTGGCATTTTCCGCCCGCAGTACGCTGTCCACATTGCAGCAGCAGGGCTATGTACTGTTCCCGGTAGCCGCGTTGGATTAGGCTTGACGCCGGGATTTTTCTTTCATACCTTTGCGCACCGGGCATGGACCCGAAAATAAAGCCATATGAAAGAAGTATATGTTATTTCAGCCGTACGCACGCCGATGGGATCATTCGGGGGCGCATTGAAAGATATTTCAGCCACGGAACTCGGCGCCATCGCCATCAAAGGCGCTATCCAAAAAGCGGGTATCGATCCCCGTGAAATCCAGGATGTACTGATGGGTTGCGTAATCCAGGCAAACCTGGGCCAGGCACCGGCAAGGCAAGCTGCAAAATACGCGGGCCTACCTGACCATGTGAACTGTACCACCGTCAACAAGGTTTGCGCGAGCGGCATGAAAGCCATCGCCCTGGCAGCCCAAAGCATCATGTTGGGCGATGCCGATGTAGTAGTGGCGGGTGGCATGGAATCGATGAGCCGGGTACCTTTTTATGTGGAAAACATGCGTTGGGGAAACAAGTATGGTAATGTGCCGATGGTTGATGGTTTGTCCAGGGACGGACTCACGGACGTCTATGACGGGAAGGCCATGGGTAACGCCGCTGAATTGTGCGCCAGGGAATGCGGTATTTCCCGTGAAGAGCAGGACGCTTTTGCCATCGAAAGCTACAAACGGAGCCAGGCGGCCTGGCAGGATGGTAGATTCGATGCCGAGATTGTGCCCGTGGCAATCCCGCAGCGTAAGGGAGATCCCATTGTTTTTGCGAAAGACGAAGAACCCTTCAATGTAAAGTTTGATAAAATTCCATCGCTCAGCCCGGCCTTTCAGAAAGACGGAACCGTGACGGCGGCCAATGCCTCTACGATGAATGATGGAGCCGCGGCCCTCGTCCTCATGAGCCGGGAAAAAGCCGAGCAGTTGGGCCTTAAGCCGATCGCCAAAATTCTTTCTTACGCCGATGCCGAACAGGCGCCGGAATGGTTTACCACCACACCTTCCCTGGCTGTTCCCAAAGCGGTGAAGAAAGCAGGTCTGCAAATGGAGGATGTGGAATTCTGGGAATTAAACGAGGCTTTCTCCGTAGTAGGCATCGAAAATACCCGTCGTATGAAACTGGATCCTGCCCGGGTCAATGCCCATGGAGGCGCCGTTTCCCTTGGTCACCCGCTGGGTTGCAGCGGGGCGCGCATCATCGTTACCCTGATCAACATATTGAAAACCAACGGGGCACGATATGGAGCGGCCGGTATCTGCAATGGCGGGGGAGGAGCGAGTGCGATGGTGGTGGAATTTTTGGGCAAAAATTGACGGCCCCTGAAGCAATAACTTGAGGGAAGGGCAGCCTTGACAAAGCGATGCCGGTGTTCTATCTTGTATGGGATCCAAGTTCTGTACTAAGACCAAACCACCGCATATGCTTGCACATGGAACATCTCCCAGGACCCTGGTCATAACCTTCCTGCTATTTCCATTTGCCATCCTGTTCCTGGAACATGAAACCAGGGAAAAGCCGGCTTCACAGGGAGAGGGTTGGGAAAAAATCGGCGAACAGAAAATCGATGTGCAGTCGGAAAGCGATGAAGTGACGGTTTCTGCCGGGAGGATGCTCCAGGCATTCAAAGTGAGGTCCCGCAAGGGGGGTATTAACCTCCACCGGTGTACCATCATTTTCCAGGATGGATCAAAGAAAACGGTAGAGCTCCGCAACGACATACCGCCCGGTGGCGAGAGCCGTGCGATCCCCATCAGCGGCCCGCATGCCGCGGTCTCCAAACTCGTATTCAGGTACGATACCAAGCACTATGGCCAACCGGTTGAGCTGGAAATATGGGGGAAGCAGTGACCCTGCCGATCCGTGAAAAATACGGCACCCGGGCCGGTCAAACTACATTTGCTGAAATCCCTCGCTTCCGGTAATTTTGCCCACCTAAAATTGGGCAATTTATGGCAGTACGTCAAATCGCGTTCCGGGAAGCATTAAGGGAAGCCATGCAGGAAGAAATGCGCCGCGACCCCAATGTGTTTCTCATGGGTGAAGAAGTGGCCGAATACAATGGCGCCTATAAAGTGAGCCAGGGTATGCTGGAAGAATTCGGACCCAAACGCGTCATCGACACGCCCATTGCGGAACTGGGCTTCACGGCCGTTGCGGTTGGCGCCGCCCAGAACGGCCTCCGTCCCATCGTTGAATTCATGACCTGGAATTTCGCCGTACTCGCCCTTGACCAGATATTGAATACGGCATCCAAAATGCTGGCCATGAGCGGTGGGCAGGTGGGCTGTCCCATCGTTTTCCGCGGACCAAACGGCTCCGCCGGCCAGTTGGGCGCCCAGCACTCAACGGCTTTTGAAAGCATGTATGCCAATATTCCGGGCCTCAAAGTAATTTCCGTTTCCAACCCATATGATGCCAAAGGCCTCCTGAAAAGCGCGATCCGCGATAATGACCCGGTCTGCTTCATGGAAAGTGAAGTCATGTATGGCGAGAAAGGCGAAGTGCCCGAAGAGGAATACCTGATACCCATCGGCAAGTCCGACGTGAAGCGGGTGGGTCGTGACGTAACCATCGTTTCCTTCAATAAAATGATGAAAGTGGCCCTGGGTGCGGCTGCGGAACTGGAAAAGGAAGGGGTCAGCGCCGAAGTGATCGACCTGCGTACCATCCGCCCGCTCGACTGGATGACCATCCTGGAGAGCGTCAAGAAAACCAATCGCCTGGTCATCGTGGAAGAGCAATGGCCATTCGCATCCATTTCATCCGAAGTGGCCTACCGGATCCAGAAGGAAGGCTTCGATTACCTTGATGCTCCCGTACGTCGCATCACCAGCCTGGACGCTCCCATGCACTACGCGCCGAACCTGGTTGCGGGGTATTTACCCGACGTGGCCCGTACGGTGAACCTGGTGAAGGAAGTTATGTACATGAAGAAATAATCAGTCTCCATCTGAACGATATCGGCCCGGACCTCCGGGCCTTTTTTATGCCTTTTTGAGCCCCGGAGTTTGCATGCTAAAAGTAACCGTCGACTAATTTTCAAGTATTTTTAAGTCATGCGTGGAAATATGAGATCACTGGCCTGCCTATTCATGATTGTCTGTACGCAACTTGCGGCCCATGCGCAATTGCGTGTCAGCCCGGACAAGCGATTCCTCGTAACGCCGGACGGCCAACCTTTTTTCTGGCTGGGCGATACCGCATGGGAGCTTTTTCATCGCCTGAACCGGGAAGAAACCACGCTCTACCTCTCAAACCGGCAGGCGAAGGGATTCAATGTCATCCAGGCCGTTGTGCTCGCTGAACTCGACGGGTTGCACACGCCTAACGCCTACGGGCACACGCCTTTAAGAAATGATGATCCGCTCCAGCCGCAGGAAGCATATTTCAGGCATATCGACTGGGTGGTGGATGAAGCCGCGAGGCTTGGCTTGTATATCGGCATGCTTCCTACCTGGGGCGACAAGCTTTTCCGGGATACATGGGGCATTGGCCCTGAAATATTCAATCTTTCCAATGCCGAAGGGTACGGGGAATGGATCGCCCGGCGCTACAGGGATCGAACGAATATCATCTGGATACTGGGCGGCGACCGGAACCCCCGCAATGATTCGGACCTGGCGGTGTGGCGAGCCATGGCCAAAGGCATTGAGCAGGGGGCCGGCGGGCCGGACAGGGCGATGATCACCTTCCATCCACAACCGAACAAGCCTGAAGACGGCGGTTCTTCCAAATGGTTCCACGAGGATGCCTGGCTCGACTTCAACATGTTCCAGACCGGGCATTGCCGGGAAAACAACATCTGGGACAGGATATCGGTAGCGTATAACCGAAAACCGGTCAAGCCGGTACTGGATGGGGAAACGATATATGAAGACCACCCGGTCTGTTTCAATGCACGGGACCTGGGAACCTCCAGCGCCTATGACGTCAGGAAGCACGCATGGTTTAGTGTCCTGGCCGGATCATTCGGCCATACTTATGGATGCCATGGCATCTGGCAGATGTTTGACAAGGGGCGTGAGCCTGTAAACGGTCCACACTACACCTGGCGGGAATCCCTTGAACTGCCAGGCGCCGCGCAGATGAAATTCCTCCGGCACCTGGTGGAATCAAGACCCTTTGCGGAAAGGGCACCCGCACAGGAATTGCTGGAAACAGCCAGGGATACCCATGACCACATACAATGCATGCGCGGCAGGGGATTTATCATCGCGTATACGGCGCAAGGAAAACCCGTCGAATTGCGCGCGGACAAACTGGCCGGGATCGATATACGTTACGGATGGTGGTACAATCCAAGGAATGGGAGGAGCCAGCCGGCGGAGATACCGGCTGCTGGCACTGCGACTGTTTTTGTACCACCAACAAATGGCTATGGCGAGGACTGGGTGCTGGTGCTGGACGATGCCGGCATAGGGCTGAAAGATCCCGCATACTCAAAATAAATGCCCGATTTTTGCTTCCTGATATCCTTTTGAAACCATGAAGACAAGCTGTTTTCTCCTTTTCTTTTTATCAGGCATCGCCCTGCATGCCTTTTCGCAGGAAGCATTGCCTGATTCAGTAGCATCCCTGGGCGAAGTGACCGTGAAAGGATTTGAAACGGGGCGTAAAGCCCTGCTGGTACCCGCCTCCGTCAGTACGCTGCGGCAAAGGGACCTGCAACGGTTCTCAAACACCAATCTCGTGCCGGCCGTGAGCAGTGTTCCCGGGGTACGCATGGAAGAGAGATCCCCGGGCAGTTATCGCTTATCGATTCGGGGAAGCCTGCTGCGATCGCCCTTCGGCATCCGAAACATCAAGGTGTACAAGGAGGATTTCATCCTTACAGATGCCGGGGGCAACACATACCTGAACCTTCTTGACTTCAATGCGGTGGGATCGCTTGAAATCATCCGGGGACCTGCCAGCAGCCTGTATGGAACAGGTACCGGGGGTGCCGTGATCCTCTCAGGCCCGGGCCTTCGCGTACCGGCGGATTCTGCCACGCGCAACCATGATGTCAGCCTGCAAATTACCGGCGGGTCCTATGGACAATTTTCGGAAGCGCTGCGCTGGCAGTCGTATGGTCCCAAAACTCAATGGCAGGTCAACCAGGGGCATTTTCAGTCGGACGGTTACCGGCAAAACAGTCGCATGCGTCGGGACGCCATTGAAGCCAGCCTGTCCACACAGACCTCCACGAATAACCGTATGGATGGGCTCCTGCTTGTCAGCAACCTGGACTACCGGACCCCCGGGGGGCTCACGCTGGCGCAGATGCATGAAAACCCCCGCCAGGCCCGGCCGGCCACTGCGGTGGTGCCCGGCGCCTCGGAACAACAGGCAGGCATCCGCAATACGTCCGTACTTGCAGGCGTAGCCGACCAGTTCCGGATCAACGAGCGATGGACCTGGCATAATGCCCTGACAATGATGTATACGGATTTTGAGAATCCTTTTATCACGAACTATGAGACCCGGAAGGAGTGGAACCTGGGAATCCGGTCGCGCCTCGTGTACAAGGGTAATTGGTCCGGGCTGCCGGTTCAATGGCAGAGTGGTATTGAATGGCAGGAAGGGTTTTACACCATTGACAGTACAGGGAATACCGGGGGCACGGCCTCCGGCGCTCGCGTGGAAGATAAAGTAAGGGCAAGGCAGCAATTCGCTTTTACGCAGATTGATCTGGTATTTTTTCGGAAACTGATCATCCAGGCGGGGATAAGCGTCAATGATTTCCGTTACCTGCTGGAAAGGGTGGAAGGGGATCCTCAACAAGGAGAAGTACCCGTGGGTTTCAACCTGGTACCCGCACCCCGGCTGGCTGTCCTGTACCCATTGCTGGAGGGGTTGACCATCCATGGTTCCATATCCCGTGGATTTTCCCCGCCCTCCATCGCCGAGGTGAGACCCTCGGCAGGCGGGTTCTACACAGACCTGCAGGCAGAACAGGGCTGGAGTAAGGAAGTGGGATTCAAAGGTTCTGCCTGGCGGGGCCGGCTGCATGGTGAAGTCACCGCGTTCCGTTTTGATCTTGAAGATGCGATTGTCCGGAGGACGGATGCAAATGGCGCCGAGTATTTTGTGAATGCCGGCGGCACAAACCAGCAGGGCATCGAAGCCTATGCGGAGGGTAGCCTACTGCCCTGGACGCGCACCGGGTTGGTCAGGCAGGTTCGGTTATGGGGCAGCGTTACACTCAGCCGTTTTCGATTCGAGGACTACCGGATCAACAACAATGATTACTCGGGAAACGAACTTACGGGCGTTCCTCCCGCAGCCACGATGGCCGGGATCGATCTCGACCTGGCCTGGCACCTTCGGCTGATGGGTACTTTCCAGTTCACGGATCCGATTCCGCTGACGGATGCCAATGATGCCTATGCCGACGCTTCGCGCATCTGGAGTGCCCGCGCGGAATGGAACGGCCAAATACTGGGTAAGAAACTGATGTTCTTCGCTGGCGTGGACAATATCGGCAACAGTTTGTACAGCCTGGGCAACGACCTGAACGCCTTTGGACGTCGGTACTATAATCCAGCGGCGGCGCGGAATTATTTT
>JALOMP010000101.1 GCA_025455365.1 Chitinophagaceae bacterium
CGCGTCCCGCAGGTATGCCAGGCTGTCTTCCGTGGCGCCATCGCCCTTCAATTCCGCGGCATACTGGAAACAATAGCGTGCCTGGCCGATGAGGTCCAGCGAAATATTGGTCAGGGCGATGTCCTGTTCCAGCACGGGACCGTGCCCGCACCATTCGCTGTTGCGATGGCCGAGGATGAGCGCGTTGTCGGCGAGATGGAGGAGATATGGGATCAGTTCTTGGTTCATGGTTCGTGGTTCATGGTTCGTGGTTCATGGTTCATAGTATTTTGGTACCTGTTCGAAGCTCAAACAATTAAAAATTCCAAGAACGATCAACATCCTTCCATGAACCACGAACCATGAACCACTAACTACATATGGCTTAGCTCATCCGGCAAATCATAAAAGGTTGGATGCCGGTAAATTTTATCATTGGCGGGGTCATACAAACTGGCCGCTTCCGATGGATCGGAAGCGTGGATGTATTTGCTCTCTACCACCCAGATGCTGACCCCTTCCATGCGGCGGGTGTATACATCCCGCGCATTCTCGATCGCCATGGCGGCATCGGCTGCGTGCAGACTGCCTGCATGTTTATGGTCAAGCCCCTGCCGGCTTCGGATGAACACTTCCCAGAGGGGCCAGTTTTTTTCGTTTACCCCCGTCCGTGAGCGTTCCTCGGGTTGTCCCCCGGCTTCGTCCGGGATATCCCCGTAATAATTTGCCTGTCTGAAAAACGACATATTGATTGTTGTTGGGTTAAGCCGCCTGTTTGCGCCTGTTTTTCTTTGCCGCATGGGCGATGGCCGCTTCACGCACCCAGCGACCTTCCTCATGGGCCTTACGCCTCGCTTCCAGTCGCTCGCGGTTGCACGGTCCGTTACCTTTCACCACGTTCCAGAATTCTTCCCAGTTGATTTCGCCAAAATCATAATGCTCCCTTTCTTCATTCCAGCGCAGGTCCGGATCCGGGAGTGTCATACCCAGCACTTTCACCTGTTCGGCAATCATATCCACGAATTTCTGGCGCAATTCGTCGTTGCTCATGCGCTTGATCTTCCAGGCCATGCTCTGGTCAGAATGGGTGGAATCCGAATCCCGGGGACCAAACATCATGAGGGATGGCCACCACCAGCGGTTGATGGAATCCTGGCACATCGCCTTCTGGGCATCGGAACCCTTGCTCAATACGTGCAGGATGTCAAATCCCTGGCGTTGATGAAAACTTTCCTCTTTGCAGATCCGCACCATGGCCCTCGCATACGGGCCGTATGATGTCCTGCACAGCATCACCTGGTTCATGATCGCCGCGCCGTCCACCAACCAGCCGATGGCGCCGATATCGGCCCAGGTCAGCGTTGGGTAATTGAAAATGGAAGAGTATTTGGCTTTGCCGGAGAGAAGATCATCGATGGTGGACTCCCGGGATACTCCCAGGGTTTCCGCAGCCGCATAGAGATACAAGCCATGGCCGGCTTCATCCTGAATTTTGGCGAGCAGGATGGCTTTTCTTTTCAGGCTGGGGGCCCTGGTAATCCAATTGCCTTCGGGAAGCATTCCTACCACTTCACTATGTGCATGCTGGCTAATCTGCCGGACCAGGGTTTTCCGGTATGCTTCCGGCATCCAATCCCTTGGCTCGATCTTTATTTCATCCGCCACTTTATCCAGGAAATCCTTTTCCAGTTCCTGTGCTGTCATATGCAATCATTGAAAGTTAAAGATACAAAAACCCTCAAAAAGAACTAACAACTGTTAGTTCTTTCGGTTTGGGTGAGCCAGGCTGCCGGCTGCCGGGCATGGTCTTGCATTCCACTGACGATTTACCTAACTTCAGGAACACTAAAGACCCATAAAATGTCGATTGTCAACCGGATCCGCAATATTTTGCTCGCGCCCAGGACTGAATGGCCGGTTATTGATGCGGAACAGGACACGCCACATACCTTGCTGACCAGGTTTGTCCTGCCCCTGGTATTTTTGGGGGCGGCCGCAGCCTTTGTAGGGTATGGGCTGATCGGGATAGACGCGATATTCTTTAAACTGAAGGGAATCAAATGGGGCGCCTGGTTTGCCATCCGGCAGTTTCTATCCGGTATCATAGGCTATTATACGGCCGTTTACGTGATTGACGCCCTGGCCCCCAGCTTTTCATCGCAAAAGAACCTGGGTAAATCCGCCCAGTTGGTTGCCTATGCGTCCACGCCATCCTGGATATCCGCTTTTTTCCTGGTAATTCCGTCCTTGGGCATCCTGGGCCTGTTCGGACTGTATGGCATTTATCTATTTTATGTGGGGTTACCCGTACTGAAAAAGACACCGGAGGATAAACGCATCGTGTACATGGTGGTAGCTGCCATTGTGATCATTTTGATTAACTGGGCTTCCCAGTGGGTGATTGGCATGGTCTTGAACCCGATCCTGGGCGATCCTTACGCAGGTTCCATGCAGGACCTGGAAAACCTGTTTAACCGGTAAACGTCGGAAACATACATGGCCTCTCCAGCAGATCGGGCATGGCCCCATGTACAACAGCCAGGAAAGTGGGCGAAAAGCTTTATCGCAGGTCAAAATTCACAGATACTTTGTCTGTCCGCGGATGGCTCTGGCAGGTGAGGATATAACCGGCTTCCACTTCATCGGGCTCCAGGGCATAGTTGCGGTCCATTTCCACCCGGCCTTCTTCCAGTTTGGCCCGGCAGGTGCAACACATGCCGCCTTTACAGGCAAAGGGTAGGTCGATCCCCTTGCGGAGTGCAGCATTCAGGATCGATTCCCCCTCATAGGCCAGCTCGAACCGGGTGACGGTGCCATCAAGCTTCACCGATACCACTGACTGCCCCCCGGATGAGGAAATACCAGGACTCCCCGCAATGGTCGTCCTGGTCCGGGTGGAATCTGCATGGAACAGTTCAAAATGAATTTTTTTCCGGTCCACGCCAATCTCTGTAAGTGTTTCCCTGACGATGTTGATCATCCCTTCGGGGCCGCATAGGAAAAAGGCGTCCACTGCTTGCAGGTCAGCCAGTTTCTCGTGGATCACCCGGCACTTATGTGCATCGATACGGCCGGTATTGAGTTCGGTATCCGTCTCTTCGCGACTGAGTATATGGATCACCTGGAACCTGCTCAGGTATCGGTTCTTTAACGATTCAAGTTCCTCCCGGAACATGATTTGCTGCCTGTTTCGGTTGCCATATACCAGGATGAACTGGCTCTGCGATTCCAACTGCAGGGTTGTCTTTATGATGGACATGACCGGCGTGATCCCGCTGCCCGCGGCAAAAGCCATGTACAGGCGCCGGGACGCCGGCTCCAGTGGCACATGAAAGTTACCCGTAGGGGACATCACTTCCAGCAGGTCTCCTTTTTTCAGGGACGTATTGGCAAAGGTGGAAAAAAGACCGCCTTCGATCCGCTTAACGGCGATGCGGAATTCCGGTTCGCCCGGGGCGCTGCAGATGGAATAGTTGCGCCTGATTTCCTCGCCATTCATATAGGTCCTGATGGCAATGTTCTGGCCCTGGGTGAAGCGAAACGTTTCCCTCAGCTCCGGCGGTATCTGGAAGCAAATCGACACGGCTTCCGGCGTTTCCCGCCTGACTTCCGAAACCGCGAGGGTATGAAATGAAATCGACATCTTCGTTTTCCTTTCCCGAAGGATTTATTTTTTTAAACCGGCAATCAGGTTTGATACCATGCTCTCTTCCAATTGCTGGGCGGTTACATTTTTTTTGGTGCGATGCCAGAACTCAATGCCCCGTACCGCGCTCATCAGGGTGAGTACGGCCACATAGGGCTCGATCCTGCGAACCTGCCCCTTACGGATACCGTCTTCAATGATGGTTTCCAGCCGGCGTACATATACCCGGCGCTCGTTCAAAAAAGCGGATAGGTAGGGTTCCTCCAGGTGCCGGCTCTCGTTGGTGGTCACCAGCACTTCATCCAGCTTCTCCACCCAGATGCGGATATGGAAACGCAGTACAGCCTCCACTTTATCCAGGCTGTCCATGGCCCCGTCAGACTCCAGCTCATTCAACTGCGCGGTGAACTGGTTGGCGATCCGGAAACAAATTTCATGGAGAAGCTCAGACTTTGAACGGATATGGTTGTACAGGCTCGCCGCTTCAACCCCAACGCTACCGGCCAGGTCACGCATACCTGTAGCCGAAAAGCCCTTTTCCCGGAACAGTCTCGCTGCTGCCAGGGTGATGGACTCCTTACGGGTGCTGTTTTTTTTCTGTGGGATCCGGGCCATTGATTTGACGAATGCCCGAAATTAATAAAAAATACTAACAAGTGTTAGTATCCCCGTACATCCTTTCCCTCCATAAAATTCATGAACGCCTTGTTCACCACCCGGTTGCCACCGGGGGTAGGGTAATTACCGGTAAAATACCAGTCGCCGGTATTGGTGGGGCAGGACTCGTGAAGATCCTCAATGGTCTGGAAGATCACTTCTACGGGGATGGTGATATCGGGGGGCGTGATCAGCTGCGCGATTTTACGGGAGATTTCTTCCGTCGAAAAAGGTTTGTACACATGGCGGACCAGGTTTTCCGCATGCAGCTGGTTATTTCGGTTCATTTCCTTGCAACGCGCGTAGAGTTCGTCGAGCAGATGCTCCCGGCCACTTTCCTTTACCAGGGCAAAGGCAGCGCGGAAGGCGATGAAATCGCCCAATTTGCTCATGTCAATGCCATAGCAATCCGGATACCGGATTTGCGGGGCGGAGGAGACGATGATGATTTTCTTGGGCGAAAGGCGGTTCAGCATGCGTATGATGCTTTCCTTGAGCGTGGTACCCCGTACGATGGAATCATCAATGACCACCAGGGTGTCGATCCCTTTCTGCACGGTGCCATAGGTGATGTCATACACGTGCTGCACCATTTCCGTGCGGTTGGCGTCTTCGGTAATGAAGGTGCGCATCTTGACGTCCTTGATGGCCACTTTTTCCACCCGGATCCGTCGGTTGATCATTTCCGTGAGTTTCTCCTCGTCAAAGTCCTTGTCCCAGTTCATGATCCGCTGTACCTTGATCTTATTCAGGTAGTCCTCCATGCCCTTGAGCAATCCGTAGAATGCCGTTTCCGCCGTATTGGGAATGAACGAAAATATGGTATGCTTAAGGTCGTTGTTGATGGCTTTCAGAACGGGGCCGCTGAGGTGATGCCCCAGTGCGATCCTTTCGCGGTAAATTTTTTCATCGCTTCCGCGCGAAAAATAAATCCGCTCGAAGCTGCAGGCCCTGCGCTCCTGGGGCTCCAGTATCTGTTCGATCGCATACTCCCCGTTATTGTGTACAATGAGCGCCTGGCCGGGCATGAGTTCCATCACTTCGTTCTCGCCCACGTTGAAGCTGGTACGGATGGCAGACCGCTCAGAAGCGGCCACGATGACTTCTTCATCAATATAGTAATACGACGGGCGAATGCCGTGGGGATCGCGGATAATAAAGGCATCGCCGTTACCCAGCAGTCCGCCTACATGATAACCGCCGTCGAACAGCTTGAATGATTTTTTGAGGATCGAGGAAACCGACATGTTGCCCGGGTTCGTCTCGTCTTCTTTCACCTGGAAATGATGAACCACTTCCATCATGGCTGCCAGGTCGCTCTGGCGCTGGAACTCGCCCGGGTCTATATTCACGAGGGCGAACAGTTCCTCGGTGTTGACCAGGTTAAAATTACCGGCCAGTGCGAGGTTCCGTGCCGGAATGGTATCGCGCTTGATAAAAGGATGGCAGAACTCAACGTTATTCTTCCCTTGTGTACCGTAACGCAGGTGTCCCAGCAGCAACTCGCCCATGAAAGTCAGGTGACCCTTCATCAGGCCGGGATGCTTGCGGATTTCCGGCTGGTATTTTTCCAATTCCCGGATTTCTTTCCCGATGGTTGCGAAAAGATCCGCGATGGACTGGGTGGCATTGCTGCGCAGCCGGTGCAGGAAGGGATAACCTGGCTCTGTATGCAGTTTGATGGTGGCGAGGCCGGCGCCGTCCTGGCCGCGGTTATGCTGCTTCTCCATCAGCAGGTACAGCTTGTTCAGACCATAGAGGGCCGATCCTTTTTTCTGCTGGTAATAGGAAAATGGCTTTCGCAAGCGGATGAATGCTAAACCGCATTCATGTTGGATGGCATCACTCATAATGCTGTAATGGGAGATGCAAAGGTAATGGTAAAACCCAAGACCGGGGGGTAGAAATGATGCCTGCTGTGGTAGATTTTACGGCTATTGTTGGGCTTCGGAAGCGGCCAGGATCTTGGCGAAGGCCTTTTGGATGGATTCACAGCCCTGGTAGTCCTTGTCAACCATAATATAGTAGGTTGGGAGCTTGGTCTCAAACCAGCGTGTGAGGGCCTTTTCTTTCTTTTCTTCGAGGGCCCTCTGGGCGATTTTATTGTAGTCGTCCCGGATATTCTCCCGGTGCGGCTCTGTCTTGCTGCGGATATTAACGATGCGAAGGCCTGCTTTCTCCCGCTCGTCCTTGAACAACAGTACCGGCGAGTATTCCCCGATTTTGAGCTTGTTGAGATCCCTGACCAGGTCCTTGTCCAGTTCGTCGATCGTGACATAGCTGCCTGCCTGTCCCATGATCAGCCCGGCGGTAAATTTGCTGCTCTCGTCTTCACTGTATTTTTCCACCGCTTCGCCAAAACTGGTGGTTCCGGCTATCAGCTTGGAACGGATGCTGTCCAGTTTGGTCCTGGTAAGGTCCACATCCTCCTCCGTGATCTGCGGGATGCGGAGGATATGCCGGATGACCGCATCGTCCCCATTCCGGCTGACCATCTGGATGATATGGTACCCGAACTTCGACTTGATAACCGATGAAACCTGTCCGTCCTTCAGTCGGAATGCCGCATTTTTAAAATCCGGATCCCACTGCTTTTCATTTTTATTAATCTCGTACCGTCCGCCGTTCTGTTTGCTGCCCGGGTCTTCCGAGTAAAGCTTGGCCATGGTTTCGAAACTCTTCTGCCCGGTTTCGATCTGCCGTTTATAGTCGGCCAGTTCATCCTGCGCGAATTTCTCCAGTTCCCGGCCGGCTTTCGGATACATGACAATCTGGCCAATGACCAGCTCCGTTTCATAAAACCGCAAACTGTCTTTGGGGATCCTGTCGAAATACTGCTTTACCTCTGTGGGGGTGATCCGTACGTTCTCCACGATACTGCGACGCATGGCGTTAGACAGTCGTCCATCGCGGATCGATTTGCGGAAATCTTCTTTTACCTGGTATACGGTACGACCAATCATCTGCTCAAAAGCTTCTTTCCCGCCATACTGCATGATAAAATACCGGATCCGCTGGTCCAGTTCGGCATCCACCTCTTCCTCAGAAACCGGCAGGGAATCTTTCTCAGCCTGCAGGATAAGGGCTTTTTCGGCCATCATTTTCTGCAGCAGGAAGCATTCTGCGTCGGCGGGCACTTCGGCTCCCTGTCGCTTCATGTCATCAATATAGTTGACGATATCGGAGCGCAGTACGATCTTATCGCCCACAATCCCTATAATCTTGTCTGCCAGTACCCTGGGCGTCTGGCTTTGACCGAGCAATGCCAGCGTGCAAAACAGGGAAAACAGGAACAGTCTACGCATGCCCAAAATTGGCTTAATGTTTTCTAACAAAATCCTAAAGTTTGGTTCGTGGTTCATGGTTCGTGGTTCATGGCATTTTTCGATCATGTAAGATGCTCTATCCCCGAAATCAACCATGAACTATGAACTATGAACCATGAACTATAAAGTCCTCTTCACTTCCTCTTCTTCAAATGCCTCAATCACGTCACCGATCTTGATATCGTTATAGTTCTTGATGGTAAGGCCGCAT
The DNA here is from genome assembly GCA_025455365.1 of Chitinophagaceae bacterium. Classification (GTDB taxonomy): domain Bacteria; phylum Bacteroidota; class Bacteroidia; order Chitinophagales; family Chitinophagaceae; genus Pollutibacter. The sequence goes on from JALOMP010000101.1 coordinate 7,820, forward strand.
TCCATATTGGAAGCCACTTCCTTCACATCATCCTTGAAGCGTTTCAGGCTGCCCAGTTCGGCACTCTGGCCTTCGCCCTTGGGATATTCCACGATGCCGTCCCGGATGATACGGATCTTGTTGTTCCGGCTGATTTTTCCATCCAGCACGTAGCAACCGGCAACGGTTGCCTTGTCGAACTTGTATACTTCGCGCACTTCCACATTGGCCACGATCTTCTCCTGGATCTTTGGTTCCAGCATCCCTTCCATGGCGCTCTTGATCTCCTCGATGGCGTTGTAAATGATGGAGTACAACTTGATCTGCACGCCTTCGTTCTCCGCGAGCCTGGAAGCCTGCAAGGAGGGACGGACGTTGAAACCAAGGATGATCGCGTCTGATGCGGTTGCCAAAAGGACGTCGCTCTCCGTAATCTGGCCAACTGCCTTATGCACCACATTGACGGCAATCTCTTCGGTGGAAAGTTTCTGCAAGGAATCGCTGAGGGCTTCCACGGAACCATCCACGTCGCCTTTGATGATGATATTGAGTTCCTTGAAATTGCCCAATGCCAGGCGGCGGCCGATTTCATCGAGCGTAATATGTTTCTTGGTCCGGATGCCCTGTTCACGAAGGATCTGTGCCCTTCGATTGGCCACTTCCTTGGCTTCGGATTCATCTTCGTACACGCGGAATTTCTCGCCGGCCTGCGGCGCGCCGTTCAGGCCAAGGATCAGCACCGGCGTGGATGGCGGCGCTTTATCTTCCTTTTTGTTGCGCTCATTGACCATGGCCTTGACGCGACCGTAATACTGGCCGCTCACCACCAGGTCGCCCATCTCCAGGGTTCCATTCTGAACCAATACGGTGGCCACATAGCCACGGCCCTTATCGAGGGTGGCTTCCACCACGGTACCCTGCGCTTCGCGATCCGGGTTTGACTTGAGGTCAAGCAATTCCGCTTCCAACAGGATTTTCTCGAGGAGTTTGTCCACGTTCAGT
>JALOMP010000006.1 GCA_025455365.1 Chitinophagaceae bacterium
CCAGGTATTCTGCAATCTGAACCGCATTGGTAGCGGCTCCTTTACGCAGGTTGTCTGAAACGATCCACATGTTCAGGGTATTGGGCTGGGTTTCATCCCGGCGAAGCCTGCCCACAAATACTTCATCCCGCTCATGCGCATCCATGGGCATGGGATACCGCTGGCTGGCAGGATCATCCACGAGTACCACACCTGGTGCGGAAGCCAACAGGGAGCGCACTTCATCCAGCGTGAAATCCTTTTCAAACTCCACATTCACGCTTTCGCTGTGCCCGCCCATGACCGGTATGCGTACCGTAGTTGCCGTCACCCGGATAGAATCATCGCCCATGATCTTCCTGGTTTCATTGACCATTTTCATCTCTTCCTTCGTGTACCCGTTATCCAGGAATACGTCGATCTGGGGAATGACATTGAGGTCGATCGGGTATTTATAGGCCATCGGGTATTCAGCCGTAGCGTCACCGGCTGCTTTGCGTCGCTCCCCCATGAGCTGGTCCACGGCTTTTTTCCCCGTGCCCGTTACACTCTGGTAGGTGGAAACGACAATCCGCTTCATCTTATATCGCTTGTGCAGGGGTTGCAGGGCAACCACCATTTGGATGGTAGAGCAATTGGGATTGGCGATAATCTTGTCTTCCGCGGTAAGCGTCCCGGCATTGATTTCCGGAACCACCAGCTTCTTCGTGGGATCCATACGCCAGGCCGATGAGTTGTCGATGACCGTTATGCCTGCCGCCGCAAATTGTGGTGCAAGCTCCAGGGAAGTGCTTCCCCCCGCGGAAAAAATCGCCACATGGGGCCTGGCCCTGATGGCATCGGCTGCACTCACCACCGGGTAGGCTCTCCCTTTGAATTCAACCTGTTTCCCCACAGACTTTTCAGAGGCCACCGGAATCAGTTCATCAACCGGGAAGTTCCGTTCAGCCAGTACTTCCAGCATTTTTGTGCCCACCAGGCCGGTGGCGCCCACGACTGCTACTTTCATTTTTTCCTCCTTGCTCCCCTTGCGGGGTTTTTTTAGGTTAAAAATTAAAAAGCCTCCCGGTTCCGGAAGGCTTTTCACATATGTGCTGGCATACAAATGTTCCTAACCTTCCCCCAGGGCGGAATGTTTTTTGGTCCGTTTTGTATGCTTCATTATGAACGACATCGGTTTCAAAATTAGCCGTGAAAGTTTTTTCTGCCAAATATTTGTTGATTCTCCCTTTTTCCCCGCCGGCTGCCGGGTGTAGATTGGTCCATGAAAACACTATTACCCTGGCTGTGTATCCTCCAGGTTTTCTGTTGCCGGGCACAACAGCCAGTCCGATATGGTGTGGTGATCTCCGAAATCTTTGCTGATCCGTCTCCTTCCGCAGGCCTGCCGGCGGGTGAATTCCTTGAGTTGCGCAATACCCTTTCATTCCCTGTGACGCTTGACCGTTGGCGCATCACGGATGGACAGGGAACAGGTGTGATTCCTGCGGGTACGGTCCTGCAGCCCGACAGTTCACTGGTCCTTTGCCCCAGGGCTTACCAGCCAGCCTTTTCCGCATACGGGCAGGCAATTGGGCTTGGCGGGTTCCCGTCGCTGGACAATGAAGGGGACCAGCTCATCCTCATCGCGGACGATGGCCGCCTGGTCCATGCCGTACAATTTGACCTAAGCTGGTATGGTAACGAATTGAAGAAACAGGGAGGGTGGACACTCGAAATGATCGACCCTCGTTTCCCCTGTCTCGGACGGTCAAACTGGACAGCCAGCATGGACCCCGGCGGTGGAAGCCCTGGCAGGCACAATAGCGTGCAAGGCATTGCCCGGGACGAGGAACCGCCCCAGCTGGTCAGGACCTATGCCCTGGACAGCATGACCCTGGTAGCGATCATGGACGAGCCCCTGGACAGCGTCACTGCGTCTGACCCTCGCCGTTATAACATCAGCCCGGGGGTAATCGGGACGCGTGAAGCCCACCCGGTATACCCGCTGTTCAGGGAAGTGCTGCTTGTACTCACCCAACCCTTGCAGGCGGGTCAACTATACCGACTGCAGGTAAACGGGCTGGCTGATTGCAGGCTGAATACGATGCCTTCACCACAGGAGTCGAAGGCTGCGCTGGCCACCCCTCCCGGTCCGGAGAGCGTCTGCATCAATGAAATCCTATTTGACCCCTTACCGGGTGGCGCTGATTTTGTGGAATTGTACAACAAGGGAACGACAGCGATTGATGTTTCCGGCCTGTACCTGGGCAACCGGAACACGGCCGGCCAGCCTGCCTCCCTGGTACCCTGTGCGGACATACCGTGGATACTCTACCCGGATGAATATGTTGTACTGACGGAAAATCCGGAAGACATCGGCCGGCAATACCCTGTTGCATTCCCCAAACATGTACTTGGCCTGAAAAACATGCCGTCCTTTCCGGATAATGCCGGGACAACGCTGGTGACCAACCGGCAGGGTATGATCCTGGACGAACTCCGGTACGAAGATGATTTTCATTTTGCGCTCCTTTCCAGCAGGGAAGGCGTTTCGCTGGAGAGAATTGATCCATACGCCAAAACACAGGATCCATCGAACTGGCATTCTGCGGCTACGGGTTCCCGTTATGGAACCCCTTCCGGCAGGAACTCACAATACAAACCACCCGATCCTGTCCCCGGTGAAGTCTCCCTTCAACCCGCTGAGTTTTCACCGGACCTGGATGGCTTTAACGACCAGCTGACGGTACAGTACCGGTTCCCCGCCGCGGGATATGTGTGCAGTATTACGATATTCAGCCAGCTGGGCAGACCCGTTCGTTACCTTGTCCGTAATGAGCTTTGCGGAATTTCCGGTCATTTCCGGTGGGATGGCCTTGATGAAAAAAAGGGGCGATTGCCCGCTGGCATCTACTTCGTGGTGGTTGACCTTTTTAACCTCGGGGGGAAACGAAAAACAATCAGGCGAACGGCTATACTTGCGTATAAAAGGTAACTCAGACCAATTGTATGTCGAAATTCACCAGCTCAACGAACTGGCGGATACGGCTGTCGATTTGTTCCCGGTCAAGTTCTTTCAGCCGGGTATTGCCAAATTTCTCCACGCAGAAGGACGCCATCGCTGAACCAACGATGACGGCCGTTTTCATATTCTCAAAAGAAACATCCCGGGTTCGTGCGATATGGCCCATGAATCCGCCGGCAAAAGTGTCACCGGCACCAGTTGGGTCAAAAACATCTTCCAGCGGCAGGGCGGGCGCTACAAATACCTGGTCTTCATAAAACAGGAGCGCTCCATGTTCCCCTTTCTTGATCACCAGGTACTTCGGTCCCATTTTCATGATTTCCCGGGCGGCTTTGACCAAAGAGTACTGCGCACTGAGCTGACGCGCCTCACTGTCGTTAATCAAAAGCACATCGATCTCACGCAGGACCTTTTCAAGATCAGGCATGGCGGTTTCCATCCAGAAATTCATCGTATCCAGGACAATCAGGTTGGGTCTCGACTTCAACTGCCTGATTACGCTCAACTGTACGGAGGGAACCAGGTTGCCCAGCATCAGGAACTCACTTCCCTGGTAGCTCTCCGGCACTATGGGATTGAAATCGGCAAGCACATTGAGTTGCGTATCCAGGGTATCCCTGGTATTCATATCCATGTGGTAACGGCCGGCCCAGAAAAAAGACTTCTCATTCTTTCTTACCTGGACTCCTTCCAGGTTTACGCCCCGCAACGCCAGGGCCTGCATCTCCTCTTCCGGGAAATCCCCTCCCACCACTGAAATCTGGTTGATCGGCCGGGTGAAATTGCATGCACTCCACGCGATATAGGTGGCGGCACCGCCAACAATACGGTCGCTTTTCCCAAAAGGCGTTTCTATATTGTCAAAAGCCATGGTACCGACAACAATGAGGGACATAGAAGGTATTTTTTTAAAACTTGCCAAAGGTAAGCGGAAACGAACTGCCTTCATCATTTTTATGCAACTTGCGCGTTAGTGGCTGGAGGCATCGTCATTCACTCCCCCGAAGCGTCTCGCATATGATGAAACATATTTTCCAAACCTGCATTTTCGCCTTTCTCTTTTCGTTCATATCGAGCGCCCAGGAGGACTCCGCATCCATTTCACCCAGGATCAGGTCTGCGGCGGACAGCATGTTGACCGCCTTCAGGCAAAAGGATTTCAGGACATTTGCCCGGTTCAACAATGAGAAATTACTGGACATGCTTGGCGGCGCTGAGAACTTTGCCATTTTCATGGACCAGCAGATGAAATCCATGGAAGGAATCGAGTTTACGGTGATCCGGGCCGGCCGCATCATCCGGGTGACACCCTATAAGGATACCTGGCAGTGCATCCTGGAACAACAAACCCAGATCAGTGCGCAGGGCACGGTGATCAGTTCCGTTACCCACCTGGTGGGCGTATCCACCAACCGGGGATACAGCTGGCGCTTTATTGATGCCAACCAGGGCAGCCCGGAACAATTCCGGGACATCATGCCAGAGCTGAACCCAGCCATGCCCGTTCCCAGGAAAAAACAGGTTTCGGGACAGACACTGGAGGAGATGCTGACCGTTTACCAAACCACCTATTTCCCCTGACCACCATTAATATCTGGCCAAAAAAGTCAATTTCAACGAATTATGAGGTTTTTGGCAAGGTATTTGCTACTTTTAACAGGTTAAGGGCCCGTTTTAAAAATCCTTGTTCCTATCTCCATTTACGGTCTGTTACCCCTCACAAAACACCATAACTCCTTATCTGAATATGCCATGGAAAGAACAACCTGTTGTTCTTTCTTTTTTTTTACCTTGACGGTAATTGTATGAAATCCCTCATCCTGGTTAGGCATGCCAAGAGCAGTTGGGGAGACTTCAGCCTACCTGATTTCGACCGCCCGCTCAACGATCGTGGCAAAAACGACGCACCCATGATGGCGCGACGGTTAAAGGACATGGATGTGCGCCCGGACGCACTGGTTTCCAGTCCGGCCAGGCGGGCGCGGAAAACAGCCCAGGCCTTTGCCGAGGTATTACACCTTTCCAAGGATCAGCTCATCCTGGAGGAAGACCTCTACCTGGCTTCCCCGGAAACCTTTCACCAGGTAGTATCCGGGTTGAAAGATGATTTTAATACCATCGCCGTTTTCTCCCACAACCCGGGCATCAGCGACTATGCCAACCAGCTGGGCGTAGCCAACATCGATGAAATGCCCACCTGCGGGATCTTTGCGGTAAAAGCCCCTGTGAATCATTGGAGCGAGTTCAGGGACGCCAAAAAGGAATTCTGGTTCTTCGATTATCCCAAGAACGTACACCCTGGCAAATAAAAACGCGGCCTTTGAGGACCGCGTTTCATGTTGGCAAACCGAACCCGGCCTGCTTATTTCAACTCATATTTTTTCTTGTAGCGTTCATACAACTGCTGATGTTTGTCGGTCAGGTCCAGGTGACGCCCCTGGATAAATGCATGGGTAACCCTGCTGCTGCGCATGTCCAGGATATCTCCCTCGCTGATCAGGATATTGGCGTCTTTTCCGGCTTCGATCGACCCTGTCCTGTCTGCGATACCCAGGATCCTGGCGGCATCCAGGGTAATCGCCTGGAGGGCTTCTTCCTTACCAAGGCCATAAGCAGCGGCCGTACCGGCATTGAAAGGCAGGTTCTTACCCCGGTGTTGGCCGTCCTCATCGTTGATGGCGAAAAGCACACCGGCCTTACGCAATTGAGACGCGGTTTTGAAAGGCTGGTCAACATCATCATCCGGGGTATTGGGGAGGCTGTGCATCTGGTTCAGGATAACCGGTATGTTATGCTGTTTGAGCAGGTCTGCGATCTGCCAGCTTTCGCTGCCTCCCACGATCACCACATCCAGTCCGAACTCCTTCACGAAATCAACCGCCACGAGCATCTCCCGAACCACATCACAATGGATAAACAGTTTCTGCTTCCGGCTGAACAGGTTCCGCATGGCCTCCATTTTCAGGTTGGTTTCCTTCACGTCCCTGGCAGCGGCATAGGCTTTCGCTTCCCTGAAATAGGCTTTTACCTGCTCGATCTGTTCCAGTCCTCTTTTCACCGGATCACCTGCCGGTGCCTGGGTGCCGAGAAATGCGGCGAAGGGATTGGGCCTGTTATACAGGGTGGGCATCCGGAAATGCATACCTCCGTCCGCATGATAGGCCGCGTCTTCCCAGTTCCACGCATCAAGTTGTACAACGGAAGATGAGCCGCTGATCAGTCCGCCATCCGGAACAATGTTGGCCAACAGCACGCCGTTGCTTTTAACGGTATTGATGATCTTGGAATCCGTGTTATAGGCTACCAGCGACCGGATGGAAGGATTCACCTCGCCGATCTCCCGGACGTCAGAGGTAGCCCTGACCGTGGGCACTTCCACCAGGCCCAGGTTGGATACGGACAGGATCAGCCCGGGATACACGTGCTTTCCCCGCGCATCGAAGACTTTCACGTCATCCATCGGCACGGGTATATCGGTTCCCACCCTCCTGATCTTACCGGCATACACTTCAATGGTGCCGTTTTCGATCACCTGTCCGTTGCCCACATGGATGGTGCCATTTTTAATGATCAGCATGCCATTGTATGGCTTCGCGGGATACACGTCATCCTGCGCCCTTCCGATGGAAAGGCCGAAGACGAACGCTGCGGCTGCTGAAAACAGTAATTTCCTGTAATGCATATCTAATTCGTTTATGGGTATACGTTATGTAAAGGGATCAGTCCATGTCTATCGTGAACAAACCGTGGCTGTGCGCATGGTCGCCGCAGTTCAGGATTACCTGGTAGCTTGGCGTAAACGGGGCCACGGGGCCTCCGGACCTTTTCTCGCCAAGCATTTTCTGAACCAGCCGGTTCCTTTCGGCGATCACCTGCCTGCGCATCTCCTCGTCTTTCTGGCGATCGAAATACACGGTGCCATCCACGATGGTCTTTTCCGCTTTGGCGTAAATGCTCAGTGGATTATCGCTCCATAGGACCAGGTCTGCATCCTTCCCAACTTTAATGCTTCCCACCTGCGCATCCACGTGCAGCATTTTAGCGGGGTTGATCGTTACCATCCGAAGGGCTTCCTCTTCGGTGAGACCGCCGTATTTGATGCTTTTGGCTGCTTCCTGGTTGAGGCGGCGGGCCATTTCTGCGTCATCGGAATTGATGGCTACGTTCAAACCCACCTTATGCATGATCGCGGGATTCTGGGGAATGGCTTCGTACACTTCCATCTTGTAAGCCCACCAGTCGGAGAAGGTGGATGCGTTGGCGCCATGAGCCTTCATCTTGTCCGCCACCTTGTATCCTTCCAGGATATGGGTAAACGTGTTGAAGGTAAAGCCCATCTTGTCGGCAACTTTCATGGCCGCGTTGATCTCGCTCTGCACGTAGGAGTGACAGGTGATGAAGCGTTGCTTGTTCATGATCTCCACGAGGGCGTCCAATTCAAGATCGCGGCGAACGCTGCTGTACGGGTTCACCACGGCGCCTTTTTTCGCTTTCTGCTCATCCGTGACGCGCTTAATCTGCTTTTCGTAATCGCGTGCACGCGTGAAAGCGTCCATCAGCACCTGCTCCACGCCCATACGGGTATCCGGGAAACGCTGGTTCCCCTGCGTGGACGAAGATCTCTTTACGTTTTCGCCAAGGGCGAACTTGATGAATCCAGGGGCTCCTTTAAATTTAAGTCCTTCGTCGTCCGCACCCCAGCGAAGCTTGATCAGCTGGGTCTGGCCGCCGATGGTATTGGCGCTCCCGTGCAGGATATGAGAAGTGGTGACACCGCCACTGAGTTGCCGGTAAATATTGATATCGTCCGGGTTGAGGTTATCGGCAATCCGCACTTCAGAAGTGACGCTCTGGCCACCTTCGTTGATGGATGCGGCTGCAATATGGGAATGTTCGTCGATGATCCCCGGGGTGAGATGTTTGCCCGTTCCATCAATCACGCGTGCACCTGGATCAGACAGGTTCTTGCCCACCTGGGCGATCTTCCCGTTCTTCACCAGCACGTCCGTGTTCTCCAGTTTGCCCGCCGCATCGCTGGTCCAAACCGTGGCATTCCTGATAATGATGGTTTCCTGCTTCGGCTTGTCGGTCCAACCGAAAGGCAGGAAGGGATAGGTAACGGCGCCCGCCTTCACCATGTCCTTTTTCCGGGCACTATCGGTTTTCGCCGCCGTGGCAGATTTCAGGGTAGCCGTCCAGGTTAGTTTGTTGCCTGCGGAATCCACACCGTAGCCGCTCCAGCTGTCGCCATTGCTGACACCGCTAAGGCGGTACTGGCCCTTGCTTTTCTTGTCCGGTGCAAAACTGAGCTTGATCATTTTACCATCATGGCTGAACTTGCCGGTTATGGTGTCACGACCAATAACATTCACCGCATTCATGCCCTTTACATCGAGCGTATAGCCAGAGATACCCTGTGCAGTTTGCAGGGACAGGCTGTACTGTCCGCGCGTATCGTTCCAGTTCTCTTCTTTGACGCCAAATTTCATTCCCTGTACCCAGTTTTGCAGGACGATTGTTTTTTCGTCAAACACGGGACCCGAGGCTATGAAGAAATTGGCCAGTTTACCCTGTTCCAGTGTCCCGGTTATATTATCAATACCGAGCAGCTTTGCGGGTGTACGTGTCAGCGCTTCCAGTGCCTTTGCTTCTGAAAGGCCATATTGTATGGCTTTCCGAAGGTTCGGCAGGAATTGTTTCGGGTCCCTGAGGTCTGCAGTGGTCAGGCAGAAAGGAATGCCCGCTTTTTCAAACGCCGCTGCGTTGCCCGGGGCCATTTCCCAGTGCTTCATGTCTGCGAGGGCCACAAAACGTGCATCATTGGGATCTTCCACATCCATCGCCTGGGGGTAATTCAGGGGCAGGATGAACGTTGCTTTGGTGGCGGCCATTTCATTGATCCGCTGGTATTCGTTGCCGCCGCCTTTGATGATGTACTGGACACCAAATTCATCACCGATGCGGTCCGCGCGGACGGCATTCCACTTGTCGCCTGCTTCGAAAAACTGGGGCAGGTCCTGGTTACGGTTCCATGCCTGCAGGCTGAGGTTGACGCCTTCCACGGAAGGATTATTCTTATACCATGCCGCATCCAGGTAGGTCTGGCGCAACAGGGCGATACTACCCATCATGGAGCCGGGATAGCTCTGACCGCTGCTTCCTTTGTTAAAGGAGTAATGCGCCGATGCCCTTTCTTTCAACACTACCTTATTCTCTTTCTCCGTGGCGAGGGTCACTATCGTGCCGGTTCCCCTGGCAATCCCATCGCGCTGGTGTGTGAGCACGGTGCCAAAGCCAAGTTCCCGGAGTGCCTTTGCTTTTGCATCATCCGTAGTGAACAGGCGGACGCCTTCCACATCGGCCTTGATCGCCTGGTTCCATCCATAGGCACCTTTCTGGTTGGATGTCAGTTGCTGCGGGCCAAAGAAACCTCCACCCTGCGGACGCTGGGGCGTGGGTATTCCATAGTCTGCATACACATCAATAAAAGAGGGATAGATGTACTTGCCCTTGCAGTCGATCACCACGGCATCCGCGGGAACGGTAACGTTGGAACCAAGGGAAACCACTTTATCTTCCCGGATGACCAGGGTGGCATCCGAGAGCACCGTTTGTCCGTCCCGGACAATCGTGGCATGTGTGAACGCATAACAAGTGCTGCGCGGATCTCCCACTCCGTTCACGGGGAAGGTGGGTTGTGCGTGCAGGGACGCAAACACGCAGCCGCCAATAATCATTAGCAGCAGTTTTCTCATGTGCAGTAGTTTAAAAAAATGTGAATCGTGAAAATACAGGAAAATTCAACAGTAAGATGCCCTTTGACGTTCAGCGCTTGCGGTTGACAAGATAAACACCGGCAAAGATGAAAGCCGCAGCCAGGAGCTTTTCCCAGCCAAGGGCCTCCTGCAGGAAAATGACCGCAACCGCCGTTGCAAAAATGGGCTGCAGGTATATGTAAGAGCCGGTTCCGGAGGCATGGAGGTGTTGCAGTCCGTATATATTAAAAAGATATGCCATAAAGGTAGCGCCCAGCACCACGAACGAAATAGCGGCATAATCCACGGCCGTAAATGACTGCCAGGGCGCTTCTACAAATTCAGTCCAGCCCAATGGAATGATGAAAATGGCGCCCATCGTAAACACCCAGCGGATCACCTGCAGGGGCGAATAAGCCAGGATAAGCGGCTTGACCAGGATGAAATAAAATGAATATGAGATCGCATTAATGATGATAAGTACGTCTCCCAGGATAACATTGGACCCGCCCCCGCCCCGCTCCCTTGACGTAACCAGCATAACGGCTCCGGCAACGCCGAGCGCCAGCCCCGTGATTCTAAAAACGTCCAATTTCTCCTTCAGGAAGAAAAATGCCATGACGGTAATGAGCAAAGGCGTGCATAACATAAGCAATGCCCCATGGGTGGAATAGGTCATGGAAAGGCCTTTTATAAAAAGCAGCTGGTTGATGGCCACGCCCGTGATACCGCAGAGCAGGAAAAGCGGCAAGTGTTTCCGGCTCACCGGTGTACTGTTTCGTTCACCCAATGCCAGCAGCCAGAAAAGCAGGGTGGTGACCAGCACCCGGACCACGTTCAAACCAAAAGGCTTGATTAGCTGCGGTGTGATATACTTCACGACGCTGAAATTCACACCGAATATCAGGTTTGCTGCAAGAACTGCCAGGTGGGCTTTTGTTTTGGTTTGCATGGGCGATGGTTCTCAGGATCAGGATTCGATGGGAAATTGGTCGGTCACCCCGGGCCCAGGAAACCTCTTCTGTAAAAATCCCTCGAATGCGTGGAAGTCAAACTCAGGGAATGCCCCCCGGTGTTCCTGGCAGGCGACCAGGGCGGCATCCAGCGTAAATGCACCCTGGGCCAAGGTTGGGAAATAGCCCATGGCACCGAGGTATCCTGCCAGGTATTCCTGCTCGGGCTGCCCGGGCGTGGGCACCAGCAGGGCTTTTTTACCAAGCCGCACAAGGTCCATGATCGTACTGTACCCGGAACGGCAGACGATCCAGCCGGCATGGGTGAGCAGGGCAGCCAGGGTCGACGGATCGACATGGTTGATTAGGGTAACCCCATCTTTTATTTCGGGCAGTCCAGGAGACCCCGGCAGACCCCTGACCAATATTACCGGCTTCGGGAAACTTACCGCGGAACGGAGAATTTTTTCTTCCAGCAGGCTGCGTTGCGGCTCGGGGCCTGACAGGAGCACCAGCAGGTACCGGCCCGTTTCAAAACCCTCCACCGGGGGTCTCACGCCCGGTTGCAGGCGGGATAACGGCCCAATATAATGGGATGGCTTCCCCTGGTATGGGGGGTGCGACAAAACACCCGAAAGATTCCCCTGCCCGGGGCTGTCCGGTATCCAGATTTCGTCAAAACGGCGCATCAAATGCCGATGCATGCGGTGTACCAGGTAATCAGGCAGCAGGATCGACCCAGACTTTGGATACAATTGGTGCGTCACCAGGATGTTCCGGGCGTCCGGGTGATAGAGTCCGTAACGGTTGTCGCTCACCACCAGATCCCAGGCGAATTTCCGCTGCATTTGTTCCAGCCAGACTTTTTCACGGGAAATTGCGTTTAAGACCCTGGGGAGTTGGGAAAACATGGAGGGCAGGAAAAAAATGCCCTGGCGCGGGTACCGGATACCATATCCCTCCAGCGCAAGCAGGGTGAGTTGGGGGAATGCTGAGGACAGTAGCGCAGCAGTGGGGCCAGAAGCGGCCAGCCATACCCGGGCTCCTTTTTCCAGGAACCCGTGAACCAGGGGGATCATTCGCGTGGCGTGGCCAAGTCCCCAATCCAGGGGTGAAACAAGGACTTTCAGGCCCTTCAAACCCGCTACAGGGGGTGATTTATCCGTTCCAAGGGTATTCTGGGCGATTTTCCTAATTTTTCATCAAAATTCGGCCAATAATTTGATTTGCATTTCAAAAAGTCTGTATTTTACACGTCCTATCCAATGAAAAGACTAAACCATAGCATCATTTTTGCGTTAATTATTTTGTTGCTGGTTGGTTCCGCATGCAGCGCTTCAAAAAAGAGTAATTGCGGTTGCCCCAACAAGAAAGGCATGGTAGGTTATTAGTAGCTAAATCCTTTAAACATGAAAAGTCCCAACAGAGATCTGCTGGTGCTCTTAAAAGATGAATACATGAGCGAACAAGCCATCGAACAAGAGGTGGAACGCTTGAATGCCATGTTATTTAATGTAGAATCTTTTGAAAATATCGCGCAATCGCACGAGCTGATCGATCTCAATAAGTATCGCATCTATCCCGAGAAGAAAAAAGTATTACAGGTATTAAGGGAAAAGGAAACCAAGCCTTTTGTATTCCTCTTCAACATGAACTGATTTTACAGAAACATATAAAAAGTCCCCAATGAATCATTGGGGACTTTTTTTTGGAAGGACCCGGGCCCTCTATTGAATTTTCTTTAGCGCCTCTTTCAGTTTTTGGAACATTTCATGGATCTCTTCAATTTTCACTGTTCCAACACTCAGTCGATACCATGGTGAAGATTTGGATGCCCCGAATGCGGGAAATGGCACGATGGCCAGTTTGGCTTCATTCAGAATATAGGCCGTAACATCAGACTGTTTCTCGAGCAGCAGGCCACCCGGGGTGCGTTTTCCTGCAAGGTCGATACGGATGGTCAGGTAAATGGCAGCCTGCGGCGAAATGGCGTCCACCGGGTATCCTTCTTTTTTCAATTGCTGGAAGCCATTGTAAATTTTCTGCAACCTTTCAATCAGCCCGGCTTTGAATATTTTCAAGTACTGGTCAACCGATCCCTTTTGCACGAGGTACTTGGCTGTAGCTTTCTGCTCCGGCAGCGGGCTCCATGCGCCCAGGTGGGAAAGAATCGCCTTCATTTTAGCGATGAGGTGCCTGGGTCCCAGCGACCATCCGACGCGGACGCCCGTAGCGGCAAAGCACTTGCTGATGCCATCTACAAATACCGTATATGGCTTCAGTTCCGGGCGAAGTGCCACCGGGTTGTAATGCTCCGTGTTTCCGAAAGTGAGTTGCCAGTAGATCTGGTCAAACAGGATGAACAGTTTTTTGGAACCCGCGGGCCTGCGATTGTTTTCCTCGATTACCAGGTCGCAGATCGCTTCCAGCTGGTCCCTTGAAAAGGTTGTTCCGGTTGGATTCAAAGGGGAACAAAGCGAAAGCAGCACGGCTCCATCGAGGTGGGGGCGGATCTCTTCCGCCGTAGGCATAAAATTGTTTTCCGCAGATGTTTCCAGCGCACAGTGTTCGCCTTCCACGAAATGGACATAGTGGTTGTTGTTCCAGGACGGAACAGAGTATATGATTTTATCGCCCTTGTCTGCGATGGCCCTGTAAATCGTGTAGATCAGGGGTCTTCCGCCCGATGCGATGAGAATCTCTTCAGGGTCGTAGGAAATCCCTTCACGATCCTGGATGAAACGGGCTACCGCCTGGCGGAGATCCAACTCCCCTTCACCGGCAGGATAATTGGTAAAATGTTTACGGTACGCGTAGATAATTTCCTCTTCCAGTTCATGGGGAATGGGGAAAATACCAGGATCGAAATCCCCGATGGTAAAATTGAAAATCCTTTCACCTGCCTTGATTTTTTGCTTAATCTCACCATTCATGCGTACGATCTCGGACCCTATCAGGGTTTCTGAGAGTTGCGAAAGCGGCGGATGGCTGGGGGTCAGGTTTGTATCACTCAGGGGTTTTTCCACGGCTTTGTCCATGACACAAAAATACACGAGACAGGGCAGAAGTAATGAAAAAACTGGGGACAGGGAAGTCGGGCAGGAATGGCCCAACCCCTGTCCCCGGTTTTTGGATGCCTTATTTCTTAAAAGGATTTACCGGGTTGTCACTGACCAGTTTCTGGTAGCCTGTCCAGGGCCCTTTCATGAAGCGGTCTATCCGGTCGACGGCTTCGCCTACAAGTTTTTCAGCCCTTTCCACGAGCATGGTTTCCGGCGTCCCCGGGGCCACGGGTTTGGAACCAATGGCCCGGTTGGCTTCCATGACCTGGTTCATCACCGTGATCTGCGGTACCTGCCCATACCCCTGGCGTGTCTGCCTTTTGCCGCTGATAAACTCACGGATTTGCGTAACCGAATCTTGCATCGCTTTCGTTGCCTTGCGCACGGAATCAGCCGGACGTCCTTCCTGGTCCTTGTACGCGGCTTCCATTTTCTTCATTGATTCTTCCGCATCTGCCAGTTGGTCCATTCCTGCCACCAGTTTGTCCGTGCTCACGCGCAATCGACTGCGCAAGTCTTCCTGGGCAATCTTTACCTGGTTCCGGTTGCCCAGTCGCGGATCATCCTTGATGGTGATCAATGCGGAGTCTTTCGCATCCAGGTATTGCAGCACCACTTTGTAGGTACCCGGCAGAACGGGCGTTCCGGGTGGTTCAGGCGCATCGGCCCTTGGCTTCGGGCTGCCCGGCATTCGGTATCCCTTTCCTTCCATGCCCCAGTACCTGCGGTTAAAGCCGTCATCCGCGCGCCACCGGAGTTTACGGACCAGCTCGTTGCGGTCATTGTAGATCTGTACCTGGAGACTGTCCTTCCCTTTGCGTGCGCTGTCCTTTGGGTTCCTGTTCACGAAATAGGACACCGCAGCCCCCCGTGGCCGGTTGGTGGCATCCCAGATACCCCAGGTGCTCCATTCATAACCGGGTGCATTGCGGTAAGATGCCTGGATGGCATCCGGTGTACTGATAACCTGGAGGGGACCGGACAGTTGGCCGCCCCCGGCCGCCAGCTTACGCAGGGGCCGGATATCGTCCAGCACCCAAAGGGCCCGTCCGAACGTGGCGATAACCAGGTCGGCCTCCCTTTCCTGTATCGTAAGGTCGTAGGTGGAAACCGATGGAAATCCGTGCTTCCACTGCTCAAAACTCGCGCCGTTGTCGAGGCTTACCCACAGGCCCTGCTCCGTACCGGCAAAAATCAAACGGGGTTCCGCAGGATCCTGCAATACGCAGAGGGCATACCCGGTGAGCTTTTTTTCATCCCCGATCCTGGTCCATGTTTTGCCGTAATCCGTTGTGCGGAAAATATAGGGTTTGAAATCGCCCCGTCGGTAATCGTTGCACACAACGAATGCCTCCCCTGCCTGGTGCCTGGATGCCTGTATCTGCGGTATCCACCCACCGATGGGCATGCCGGGAATCTTTCCGCGGAAAGATGTCCATGTCTTACCGCCGTCCCGGGTAAGTTGCACATTCCCGTCGTCTGTACCTACCCAGATGACATCTTTTTCCTTGTATGAAGGGGCGATGGTGAGAATAGTACAGAAATTCTCGGCACCGGTGATGTCAATGGAAATGCCCCCATTGTTGCGTTGGTCGATCTTGGCTGAATCATTGGTGGTGAGGTCCGGTGAAATGATCTGCCAGCTTCTTCCTTTATCCGTGCTTTTATGAAGGTACTGGCTGCCGTAATATATGGTCGACTTACTGAAAGGGTCCTGCGCCATGGCCGCGTTCCAGTTAAAACGAAGGCGTGTTGACAAGTCCGGCGCCGCGGGTTTGATAAACCAGGATTCACCGGTGGGCACATGGTAGCGCCCCACGTTGCCGCCCTGGCTCATGGCATAAATCCAGTTCGCATCCTCCGGATCGGGCATCGCGTCAAAACCATCGCCGCCCCAAATGCTCTCCCAATAATAATTCTTAATCCCGCCATCCATCCAGGTATACGCGGGGCCGCGCCAGGTACCGTTATCCTGCATCCCTCCCATCACATGGTAGGGCGTTTCATTGTCCACGTTGATATGATAAAACTGGCCCACCGGCAGTTTCTCGTCGAAAATCCATGTCTTTCCACGGTCCCTGGTGATGCCAATGCCGCCATCATTCCCGTCCACGATATAGGAGCCGTTCTTCGGATGAATCCAGAATGCATGGTGATCCGGGTGAATCCCATTGTACGGAATCACCACTTTGAAATTTTTCCCACCATCCTCACTGGCCGATATCATCTGGTATATCAGCCAGAGACGGTTTTCATTCTGCGGATCGCAGGCAATTTCCTGGAAATAGAAAGGACGGTTGGTAACCCATTGGGGATCGCTGTTTACCAACGTCCATGTATAGCCGCCATCATCGCTCCTGTACAGCCCGTTCTTCGTGGCTTCCACCAGGGCATATACCACGTTGGGGTTGCTGCGGGAAATCGCCAGCCCGATCCTTCCGTAATTTCCGTCGGGCAGGCCCTCGGCCTTACCAAGTTTCTTCCAGTTCCTGCCCCCGTCGATGGTCATATAGAGCCCGCTTCCGGGACCCCCGCTGTTCAGGCTCCAGGGAGTGCGACTATGCTGCCACATCGCTGCAAAGAGTTTGTTGGGGTTGGAGGGGTCCATGATCATGTCCGCCACACCGGATGTATCGTTGGTATACAGGATCCGGTTCCAGGTTTCGCCGCCATCCATGGTTTTAAAAACACCTCTTTCCGGATGCGCGGCGTAGGGATTGCCAATCGCGCCGGCATATACCGTTTGCGGATTCAACGGGTCAATAATCACCCGGTGGATGTTGCGGGTTTTCTCCAGCCCCATCCGCTTCCAGGTCTTGCCGCCGTCCAGGGTCTTGTAAATGCCTTCTCCCAGGTTGAGGGAGTTGCGGGGGTTTCCTTCACCCGTACCCACCCAAACGGTGGAGGGGTTGTTTTGCTGGATGGCGATGGAACCGATATTCAGAATGGGCTGTTCGTCAAAAACGGGCTCCCAGCTGCCACCGGCATTTTGGGTTTTCCATACCCCCCCGGATGCGGCACCCAGCCAGATGGTGTTGGGGTCATCTGCCACCGCATCAATCGCCGTAATCCGTCCGCTCATCCCGGCGGGACCGATATTGCGGGGTTTCCAGTTTGAAAACTGCTTCAACGCTGCCTTTTGCGCCATCGCGGACTGGATACCCGGCACGCATAATAAAAGAATACATGATAAAAAGTTCCTGCAAGCTGCCATAATCAGATGTTTTGGGAACAGGGAAATTAGGTATTTCAGTAAAAAATTAAAGATGAAAAATAGCGAAGGATTGGCAGGGATTTGGCATCAAATCTTTCATCCTGATAAATTAGGGCGCTTCCAATGCCATTTGATTTTTAACAATGGATTAGGAAAGAAATCTCTAATTTAGTGTTCAAACATTAAAAACAATCTAAATGAAGAAAACAACCATCTCCCTGCTGGCTTCAGCCCTTGTTTTGATCTCGCTCAACAGCATGGCGCAGGTCACTAAATGGGCGGTTGACAAAGGGCACTCCAACGTCAAATTCACCGTTACCCATATGACTGTTTCCGAAGTGGAAGGCAGTTTCAAGATTTTCGACGGTACCATGGAACATACCAAGGCGGATTTCACCGATGCCAAGGTCAATTTCAGCGTAGACGTCAATTCGGTATTTACGGATAACGAGCGCCGTGACAATCACCTGAAAAGTGATGATTTCTTTAATGCCGCCACCTATCCCACGATGAAATTCGTGAGCACGGGGATCAAACCCCTGGGCGGTAACAAATACCAGCTGGCGGGAAACCTGACCATCCGTGACATCACCAAGCCGGTTGTATTTGATGTTACCTATGGCGGTACCGTCAATACAGGCCGTGGCAAGAAGTCTGGTTTTAAAGCCAAGACCACCATCAACCGTTTCGATTATAACCTGAAGTGGGACCGCGCGGTAGAAGCGGGCGGACTGGTAGTAGCGAAGGACGTGGAGATCCTGATTAACGTAGAGCTGGATGAGGTAAAAGCGCAGTAATTCAGTTTTGTTTCATACACACACACATGCGAAAGGCCTGCAGTTGCAGGCCTTTCGCTATTTCGTACACACGTTATTACGCTTATTCGCCTCCTTTCCTGTATTTCTTTTCCGCGTCTTTTGCTTTCTCAAAATCCAGGATCACCCCGTTTATACAATATCGCAGGCCGGTGGGTGGAGGACCATCTTCAAATACATGACCCAGGTGGGCTTCGCATCGCCCACACTGTACTTCGGTACGGGTCATGCCATGCGTCTTATCTTCCAGGTATATAATACTGGTCTTGGAAATCGGCTCATAAAAACTGGGCCACCCGCAACCGCTTTCAAATTTCGTATCACTTCTGAATAGGGCGTTCCCGCAGGCGGCGCAGTAATAGGTTCCCTTTTCATCGAACTTTTCAAACTTGCTGGTCCAGGGCCTTTCCGTGCCCTTCATCCTTGCGATATAAAACCGTTCAGGGTCGAGTACCTTTTTCCATTCCTCATCGGACATTTTCACTTTACCGGTATCGGTCCTTGAATAAACGACGGGCTTATCCTTATTTGAATCCATATGCTTGGTTTGTTGGGGTTGCGAAGACTGCGAATAACTGCATTGCATATTACAAATAGCAAATATGAAGAGCAGGGCCAGTGGATTTTTCATACAAAACATCCCTTTTGATATATAACAAATGTACAGCCGGTAGGTTGGGAAGTATGTTTTTATCGTGACAAAGCTTTTTGCCTGCATTTGATTTAACATTCTTTTTTTACCCATATATTTGAAACCCCCGTTCATACCAGCGGGCTTTCCAGCATGTTCAACATGATTCTCTTCGGCCCCCCGGGTAGCGGCAAAGGCACCCAGTCCGAAAAACTCATTGAAAAGTACAGGTTCAAGCATTTATCCACGGGCGACCTGCTGCGCTCCGAAATCGCCCGTAAAACACCCCTGGGCCTGGAGGCCAAAAGCCTGATGGATAAGGGGCAGCTGGTTCCGGACGAAGTAGTGATCGGTATGATCAGTACGGCCCTGGAAGCCAACCCTGGCGTGAGCGGCTTCCTGTTCGACGGTTTCCCACGGACAACCGCGCAGGCCGAGGCCCTGGATAAGCTTCTTGAATTCAATAAAACAGAGATTGGTGCCGTGGTGGCGCTGCTGGTTCCGGAAGATGAACTCATTGCGCGCATGGTGAACCGCGCCAAGACGTCCGGTCGCTCGGATGATGCGGATGAAAACGTGCAGCGCAACCGGCTGGAAGTCTATAAAAGGGATACCCTGCCCGTTGCCAATCATTACCGGAAAAAGGACAAGGTGGTAGAACTCAATGGAGTGGGCACTGTGGATGCTATCTTTCGCGAACTGTGTTCCGTCATAGACCAGAAAATGAGGATCCATGAATGAGGAAAAACTCCTTTTTCTGAAAAAAGACCTGATCCCCCGGCTGCAGAAAATTCCGGCTGATACACCGCCGCTATGGGGCAGGATGAGCCTGCAGCATATGGTGGAGCACATGACAGCTGCCATTAAAATCGCCAGCGGCCGGATGCAACTGCCGGGCCAGGGCGATCCGGCTGCGCAGGAAAAAGCCCGCGCCTTCCTGATGACCGACAAACCATTCCGCGAAAACACGCGCAACCCCTTTATCGCCGAAGACCCCTACCCGCTCCGCAACCATACCCTCGCCGCTGCCATCAGCGAAATGCAGTCCGCCCTGGTGGAGTTTTTTACCACCTATGAAAAGGAACCCGGCAAGAGGGTGATCAACCTGGTGTTCGGCGAACTTAGCTATGCCGAACAGGTACAGTTGCTGCACAAACACGCACTGCACCATCTTAAACAATTCGGCGTAGTGCCTGACGGCTACGCCTGATCCTCTATTCCCTGGCCCTCATGGTTGCGTATTGGTCGATATTCCGGCTAACCTGCCATTATCTGTCCGTCTCCTTTTTCATTTGTTGCCTATTTTCGCAAGAGACAAATCTTGCCTGATGAAAAAATTGCAGAATTATGTTTTGGGTCGCTGGACAGACGGCGATGGCGACGGGCAGTTGATCCGGGATGCCGTCACCGGCGAACCGTTTACGGCCGTGTCCACCCTGGGTATCGATTTCAGGGCGATGACGGAATATGCGCGTAAAAAGGGCAACCCGGCCCTGCGCAAAATGACCTTCCATGAAAGGGGTCGGATGCTGCGTGCCCTGGCGCTATATCTTACGGACCGAAAGGAAGCATATTACACCATAAGCGCCCGGACAGGCGCTACCCGTGCAGATAGCTGGATTGACCTGGAAGGTGGATTCGGTAACTTATTCGCTTACGCGTCGCTGCGCAGGAAATTCCCTGATGAATCTTTTTGCACCGATGGGGAACCGCATAACCTGAGCAAGGGCCAGACCTTCATGGCTCAGCATATCCTGATCCCGAAGGAAGGCGTAGCCATCCATATCAACGCTTTCAATTTCCCTGTCTGGGGCATGCTGGAAAAGTGTGCGGTCAATTGGCTGGCAGGCATGCCTGCCATCGTAAAGCCCGCAAGCCTGACTTCCTTCCTGACGGAAGCCGTGGTGCGTGACATCATTTCTTCCGGCATCCTTCCCGAAGGCGCGCTGCAACTGATATGCGGAAGTGCCGGGGACCTGCTTGACCATGTAGGCTCGCAGGACGTGGTGACGTTCACCGGTTCCGCCACCACCGGCCTGCAATTGCGCTCGCACCCGGCCATCCTGCGTGAAAGTGTACCTTTTAACATGGAAGCGGATTCGCTCAACTGCCTGGTCCTGGGGCGGGATGTTGAACCCGGCAGTGCGGATTGGAACATCTTCGTGAAGGAAGTCCGCAAAGAAATGACGGTGAAAGCCGGCCAGAAATGCACGGCCATCCGGCGGATATTCGTGCCAGAGGACCGCATGGAAGAAACCTGGAAAGCCCTGGGTAAGGCATTGGAGCAAACCGTCATCGGAAACCCGTTCAATGATAGCGTGCGGATGGGCTCACTGGCCGGCCAGGCCCAGCGGGAAGAAGTTCGGGCCCAGGTCCGGAAGTTGCTGGCAGGATCAGAACTGGTGTATGGATCACTGGACAATGCCCCCCTGGTGGATGCGGACTATGACAAAGGCGCCTTTCTCAGCCCGATATTGCTGGCCAACCGGCACCCATTCACCAACCAGGCCGTACACGAAGTGGAGGCATTTGGCCCGGTGAGTACGGTTATGCCTTACCGTACCATGGATGAGGCGATTGAACTTGCACGCATGGGCAAGGGATCGCTTTGCAGTTCCATCGTTACCCATGACATGAGGCTGGCGCGCGATTATGTGATCGGTGCCGGTACGCATCACGGTCGCATCCTGGTACTAAATGAAGCCTGCGCGAAGGAAAGCACGGGTCATGGGTCACCGCTTCCCCTGCTCGTCCACGGAGGACCGGGCCGTGCGGGCGGAGGTGAGGAGATGGGCGGGGTTCGCGGCGTGCGCCACTACATGCAGCGGCTGGCCGTACAGGGCAGCCCAACTGCCATCACGGCGATCACCCATGTTTACCAGGCACAGGCCGAAACAAGGAAGGACGAAAAACATCCATTCCGGAAAACATTCGATGAACTTGAAATCGGTGATACCCTGGTTACCCACAAAAGAACAGTCACGGAAGCGGATATCGTAAACTTCGCCAATGTCAGCTGGGATCATTTTTACGCGCATACCGATCATACCTCCCTGGAGGGCACCCTGTTTGACAAACCGGTGGCACACGGTTATTTCATTCTCAGCGCCGCCGCGGGACTTTTCGTGGATGCCGCCAAGGGACCGGTCATGCTCAACTATGGACTGGACGAGTGCCGGTTCCTGAAGCCCGTTTATGCCGGCAGCACGATTGGCGTACAGCTCACATGCAAGGAGAAAATTGACCAGGAACAGAAGGACCCGAAGGATACCCCCAGGGGAATTGTCAAATGGCTGGTGGAAGTACGCGATGAAACAGGGGACATGGTTGCCGTGGCAACCATCCTGACGATGGTACGGAAAAATGAGACATCCGCGATAGCGTGATTACCGGATAACACATTAAAACATGCACACATGAACGAGTCTACCGGTTATGTACAAACGGAAGTACACCAGCAAGTGGGAATCATCACTTTTTACCATCCGCAAAGCAATTCACTGCCTTCCTTCCTGCTGGAAGAGCTCACGAAAGCCATACAACGGGCGGCCCATGATCCGCAGATTCTCGTCATCGTCCTTCGCAGTGAAGGAGAAAAAACCTTTTGCGCAGGCGCGTCTTTTGAAGAACTTGCTGCGATCAGTGATGAAGCCGCCGGCCGGAAATTTTTCATGGGGTTTGCCCATGTCATCAATGCCATGCGTAAATGTCCCAAGTTCATCATCGGCCGTATACAGGGACGATGCGTAGGCGGGGGTGTTGGCCTGGCCGCTGCCGTTGACTATTGCATCGCCCTCGATTCCGTTGAAATCAGGCTGAGTGAACTGGCCGTGGGGATCGGTCCTTTTGTGGTGGGACCAGCCGTGGAGCGTAAGATCGGTACGTCGGCATTTTCGCAACTGGCCATCGACGCCACGCAATGGCGCAATGCGGACTGGGCCCGCCGGCGTGGCCTCTTTGCGGAAACCCACCCGGATACGGAAGCCATGGACGAAGCCATCCGGAACCTCGCGCGTAGCCTAAGCCATTCCAACCCGGAAGCCATGGCCGAAATGAAAAGGATATTCTGGAAGGGTACCGGGGAATGGGATTCCCTTCTCGCCGAAAGGGCATCGATCAGCGGGCGCCTGATACTGAGTGAATTCAGCAAGAAAGCGATACAGGGCTTCAAACGTTGACAAAAAAGGATCGCTGATTCACGCCTCTCGCCGTATATGCGGCTTTAAAGGTCATCAAATTCATACAGCGGATCAATATGGGTGCCCGCTTCCATTTCAAAAATTGGCTTGATCAAACCGTCATGCAATGAATATACCCAACCATGCAGGTGGGGGCGCTGTTCGTTTTGCCAGGCTTTTTGTACAATGGATGTCTTGGCGAGATTCATCACCTGTTCCCGGACATTCAACTCGATCAGTTTGTTAACCCGTTCACCGTCATCCGCGATGGCGTCCAGCACTTCCCGGTTGAAACGGTATACATCCTTGATGTTCCGCAGCCATTTGTTGATGATCCCATAGGAATGTTGCGTGATGGCCGCTTTAACCCCGCCACAGCCATAGTGCCCGCAAACGATGATATGGCGCACCTTGAGCACATCTACGGCATACTGCAATACGGACAGCAGGTTCAGGTCTGTATGGACCACCATATTGGCAATATTCCGGTGCACGAAGATCTCCCCGGGCTGCGTGCCGGTGATCTCGTTGGCGGGTACCCGGCTGTCGCTGCAGCCGATCCAAAGGAATTCGGGCGATTGAATATGTTCAAGGCGGGTAAAAAATTCGGGGTCATCCTCCACTTTCTCAGCGGCCCATGCCTTGTTTTCCAATAAGAGCTTTTCGTAAATCTTCATACAGAAGGTTTAATGTTTTGTTACACGGGGAGATAGTTCATCCAGGATTTCCTGCCCCGGAACGCGGAACAGCAGATGCATCGGCTTATGAAGGCTTTTTTTGACTTCCACCCGGATGTTTTTCAGGTGTGCATGGGCTAAAAATTCATTGATGACGTCTATCACATCCTTGTCAATGAAGTCAGCCCTGGTTGCGTCAATGATCACATACGCATTCTTCGGTACGGATTCAAGTTTATACTTGATCAACGGCTTGTTCAGGAAGGATACATCCTTGCGCAGCCGGAACAGGTAATTATTGTTATCGTTAACCATGAGCACGGAAGATCTGAAATTGCTGCGAACCATGAAAAACAATCCGACAAAAATACCGATCACGATACCAACGAGCAGGTCTGTAAACAGGATGGCAACGATGGTTACGATAAAAGGCATGAACTGGTCCCAGCCCTTTTTATAAAACTCCTTCAGCATGGGGATCTTGGCCAGCTTATAACCCGTAAATATCAGGATTGCCGCAAGGGCAGACAACGGAATCTTGTTTAGTAAGCCGGGAATTAACAACACGCAGAGCAGCATCAGGATGCCATGCAGGATGGCGGAAAGTTTGCTCTTGCCGCCCGCATTTACATTGGCCGAACTTCTGACGATGACAGATGTCACCGGTAATCCGCCCAGCGCGCCGGACACCATATTCCCAATTCCCTGCGCGCGCAATTCACGGTTGGTGGGACTTACCCTCTTATAGGGATCCAGCTTGTCAATCGCTTCAATGCTCAACAGGGTTTCCAGGCTGGCTACGATGGCCAGGGTAACTGCGGTGGTCCATACAACCGGGTTGTTCAGCGCACTGAAATCCGGGAATGAAAGAAAGCCCGCAAATTCCTGCAGGGAACCTGCAATCGGAAGGGAAACCAGGTGCTCCGCCTGCAGGGCAAAACCTGGATTCCGGCGAAGGAAGATTTCGTTCAAGGCTACGCCGAGGAATACCACAATCAATGGACCGGGGACCAACTGCAGGTACTTGCTTTTTTTCATGATGGGCAGCTCCCATGCGATCAGGATAAACAGGGATACGGCACCGATAATGAGCGCGGCAGGCGTGATGGAGGAAATTGCATGGTATAGACCTGAGAACGTGTTTTCATCATTACCCTGTTGGAAACTTTCATCACCCAGGTAGTCTGTATCATAGCCCACCAGGTGCGGAAACTGCTTCAGGATAAGGATGATACCAATGGCCGCCAGCATCCCCTTGATGACGGAATTGGGCACATAATCGCCCAGGATACCGGCCTTGAAAACCCCGAGTAAAACCTGGAACACACCGGCCAGGAAAACTGCCAGCAGGAAGGTTTCAAAAGTGGGCAGCTTGAGAATGGCGGCCGCTACGATGGTCGTAAGGCCTGCGGCAGGGCCGCTGACGCTTAACTGGGAACCACTGAGCGAACCGATCACAATACCCCCTACGATGCCCGCGATGATGCCAGAAAACAGGGGCGCTTTCGATCCTAAGGCGATACCAAGGCAAAGGGGAAGAGCAACGAGCAATACCACAACGGAAGCGGGAACATCCTGTTTGGACGTTTTTAAAAAATTTCGCATGTTTGATTGAGGCTGGGTTAACAGATCCGGGAAAAAGCTTTGCGCAGAAATGGACGGGAAAAGATTCTAGCAGTTGGGGGGAGGGGTCTGTATATCATCCGCCGTCCTGGAATGGACGGAGGAATCAGCATCCAATCCGGATGGTTCAGGGCTATCTGCCAAGGGCAGGTGTTTCCCAAATCCAGGCCAGATGTCTTCATCCGATAATTTTTCAGCGGGCGACTGGCAGCAGCTGTTTGAACCGGACAGGCCATGGGGCAATTCTTCCATCAACTGGTTACTGTATAAAAAAGAACCCACGGTCGTCACCGGCACAAGCTGGTAGGAAAACAGCACCAGTAAAGAAATCGCTATGATCCTGTGTTTTTTCAAGGCGGTGAAGGTAATAACAGACCGGAATAAACTTGAATCAAATCTGTTAACGTATTAACAAAAAACAATCCTAAAACCCGGGGATATCCATCAGATGTTTAGTCCCCCGCATACGCTGAGCACCTGGCCGGTAATGTATGAACTATGTTCCGAGGCGAGGAATACGGTTGCCTGGGCCACTTCTTCGGCACGGCCGAACCGGCCAAGGGGAATTTTTTCAAGGAAAGCTTTCGATGCATCCCCATCCTTGAGGTAATGGGTCATATCCGTTTCAATAAAACCGGGGGCGATGGCATTGCACCGGATATTCCGGCTGCCCAGTTCATGAGCGGTGGACTTGGTAAAGCCAATGATACCGGCTTTGCTGGCGGCATAACTGGACTGGCCGGCATTGCCCCTGATCCCGATGATGGAACTCATATTGATGATTGATCCCCTGCGTGCTTTCATCATTGGACGGATCACCTGCTTGGTCATGTTATACACGCTTTTCAGGTTAATGTTGATCACTTCATCCCATTGCTCCGGGGACATGCGCAACAAGAGGTTGTCCTTTGAAATACCGGCATTGTTGACGCAAATATCCACCGTGCCAAAAGCACTGATCACTTCATTCACAAATTGTTCCGACTGCGCAAAATCTCCCGCATTGCTTTTCCATGCCCTGGCCTTCACACCCATGGCTTCCAGTTTCTGAACCACGGAAGCTGCTTTCTCCGCGCTGCTGTCGCTCACATATGTAAGGGCAACATGGGCCCCGGCTTCCCCGAGGGCGAGGGCGATGGATTCACCTATGCCGCGGGCTGCGCCGGTAACAATGGCAACTTTCTGGTCAAGCAGTTTCATACTGTCTGTAATTGAGCCTGCAATATAATTGAAAGGGCTGACACCTTCAGGAAAGCCCGGGCACCAGGCGCCGGATCTCCTCGATATAGGTACGGTCGTTGCTCAGGCGCGGAACCTTGTGCTGTCCGCCGAGTTTATTTTTCGCTTTGAGCCACTTCCCGAAACTTCCTTCCGGGAGTGCCACAACAACCGGCGGACGCAGGGCGATATCCTTGTGGCGTTTGGCTTCATAGTCGCTGTTGCAGGACTTCAGCGCCTGGTCCAGTTCGTACGTGAAATGATCCAGTTTTTCCGGTGCTTTTTCAAACTCCACCAGCCATTCGTGCGCACCGTTGCTTTCGTCACTGAAGTATACCGGCCCGGCCGTGTAATCCCGTACAATGGCGCCGGTTTGCTGCGATGCCATGGCGATGGCGTAGTCCGCGTTGTCAACAATGAGTTCCTCTCCAAAGGCGTTGATAAAGTGCTTGAGCCGCCCGCTCACGCGGATACGGAACGGGTAAAGGGAAGTGAACTGTATGGTATCCCCTACCAGGTAGCGCCAGAGGCCGCCGTTGGTGCTGATCACCAGGGCATAGTGCCTCCCGATTTCTACATCGCCCAGGCCGATGGTCTGCGGATGTGGCTTGCCGTATTCCTCCACCGGCATGAACTCCATGAAAATGCCGTGGTCTGTAAACAGGAGCATCCGCTCTTCGCCCGGGCGGTCCTGGGCCGCAAAGAATCCTTCGCTCGCGTTGTACATTTCGAGGTAATGGATATCCTCCCCGATAAGCTGCCTGAATTGTTCCCGGTAAGGCACAAACGAAACGCCACCGTGCATGTATAGTTCGAGCTGCGGCCAAACTTCCTTCATGTTCCGCTTTCCCGTGATCTCCAGGATACGCTTGAACAGTACCAGTGTCCAGGTGGGTACCCCGGAAATGGACGTCACGTTTTCCTGGATCGTGCTCTGGGCCAGTTTTTCAATTTTGGACTCCCATTCGTCCATCAGGGCGATACTCAATTCCGGCGTGCGGATCCAGCCACCCCAAAAAGGGGAATTCTGCAGGAGTACCGCGCTGAGATCCCCGTAATGGGTCTCCTCATTGAAACGGTGAATGGTATGGCTGCCCCCGATCACCAGCCCTTTACCGGTGAGCAGGTCTGAATCGGGGTTGAAATTGTAGTACAGTGTCACCACATCCTTGACGGCCTTGAAGTGGCAGTCCTCCAGGCTCTCCTGGCTAACCGGAATGAATTTGCTTTTATCGGAAGTGGTTCCGCTGCTTTTGGCGAACCAGTGTATCGGCGTGTTCCAAAGCACATTCTGCTCCCCATTCATGATCCGTTCGATATAGGGCTTGAGGTCCTCGTAGGTATGAATGGGAACGGTTTCCTTGAACGCACGCAGGGAAAAAAGCTTTGAAAACCGGTAGGCGCGGCCAAATTCGGTGTATTGGGCGGAAGTGACAAGGTCCTGCAACACTTCCCGTTGGGCTGCGATGGGATGTTCCATGGAAGCCTCTATCCGCCACATACGCAGGCGGGCCAGTCTGGATATGGCAGGACTTAAAAGCTTCATACGCTGTCAGTTTCGCTAGGCGTGCCTGAGCCGCCTGTCCGGATCATGAATCCGATGATCCAATGCTGTCCAGACGGGCTTCTTCGTGAAGATAGTCTTTTCTTTTGAGTTCAAAATTCCGCCCGAGGTAAAGCCTTCGTACCTGCTCATCATCCGCCAGTTCCTCGGCGGTGCCATGCTTGAAAATCTTTCCTTCGATGAGCAGGTAGGCACGGTCGCAAATGGAAAGGGTCTCATTCACGTTGTGGTCTGTGATCAGGATACCTATGTTCTTGTACTTGAGGCGGGCAACCACGGTTTGTATATCCTCCACCGCGATCG
>JALOMP010000102.1 GCA_025455365.1 Chitinophagaceae bacterium
TTCACCGTTTCGCCCAGGTAAATATCCTTACTCAGGTTTTTTGTCCACTGTAAACGCCTTTCAAGTTTATCCGCATCGGACGAAAGTCTCTTTTCATCCTGGGGGAGCAACTTCAGGTTCAGGGCCTGCTGGGACTTGTTTAATTCTTCAATTTTTTTGACCGCATCGCGTATCCGCTGCTGTTCCGCACGATACTTATTGATATTCAGTGAATATTCCCGGTCGTTTTCCTTCTCCAGCAAGGCGAGGCTTTCCTCGATGGCCTTGAATGAAGGGTTGGCCTGGATGCGGGACATACTGCTCTGACGCACCATGGACAGGTTAAAAATATCGTTGACCGGCGTATAACTTGCTTTCTGGATTTCGTCCCAGGGAAGCGCATCCGGATTATCTTTCTCCCTGTATTTCAGGTATTCGTACTGGTCCGGAATAACGATGTTGGGGGTTACACCCTTCAGCTGGGTGGACCCTCCGTTGATCCTGTAAAATTTCTGCAGGGTGAGTTTCAGGGTGCCCAGTTCACTCGAAGTGCCCTGTGTGAGGGAGGTTTCACGGTCAAGGCCGATATTGCGCTGAACTGTGCCTTTTCCATATGTGGAAGTGCTTCCTACCACGATACCCCGATTATAATCCTGCATGGCGGCGGCAAAAATCTCGCTGGCCGACGCAGAAAATTCATTAACCATCACTGCCAGTGGACCGTCATATAAAACGGAACGGTCTCGATCCCGGAGAATGTTCGGATTGCCGTCCCGATCCTTAACCTGTACAATCGGGCCATCCGTGATAAAGAAACCTGCAATCTGGACAACGTCATACAACGAACCACCGCCATTATTCCGGAGATCCATGATGATGCCGTCCACCTGCTGTTCCTTGAGCTTGAAAATTTCCTTTTGTACATCCTGGGCACTCCTGGCGCCATTAGGACGTTCCCAGTCGGCGTAGAATTCTGGCAAGAATATATACCCTATTTTCTTGTCGCCCTGATCGATTACGACGCTGCGTGCGTAGGTCTCATCCAGGACGATTTCATCACGCATCATGTTCACTACCACGATGCTGCCATCTGCTTTCTTCAGGGTCAGGCTTACCATCGTGCCTTTCTTGCCACGGATTAGCTTCACCGCGTCTTCCACTTCGAAGCCGGAAACATCAACCGCTTCCTCATTTCCCTGGCCAACTTTGAGAACCTGGTCGCCCACCTTTATCTGGCCGGATTTCTCCGCGGGCATACCCGTCACAAGGGTCGCGATCTTTATACCGCCATCCTCGCCGCGGAGTGAGGCTCCGATTCCATAGAATTTTCCGCTCATCTGTTCGTCAAAAGAGCGCTTTTCCAGGGGAGGGAAGAAATTGGTGTGGGGGTCCATGCTGCCCGTGATGGTATTCACCAGCATATTAAACCTTTCTTCTTCCTGGAACTTCGCGTCCAGGCGCCTGAAATTCCTTTCCATGGCCGTTTTCACCTTCTCCCTCGCTTCCTTTTCCAGTTCAGCGTCGGTTCTGCGGGTACCGGTATCCGATTTCTTCAATTGGTCGCGCTGCTCCAACAAGTCAACGTAACGGTCCAGCGTCATGTATTTGAGCCGCTTCCGCCAGGAATCCTTACGGGCAGCCTCACTGGAGGGGTAATCCGTCTTTTCACCGTCCAGGATCACCGATTCATCGGAAGTAAAGCTGAACGGCTGTTGCAGGATATCTTTATAGTAAGCGGCGGCTTCTTTAATTCGTTTCTGGTAAATCTGGTCGGCCGCGTAGAAAAACTGGATGGGCGAGCCGTGCAGTTCGTCGTCAATCCGGGTTTCAAATTTCTTCAGTTCCTTGATATCCGCCTGGATGAATACATTCTTGTCGGGATCCAGCGCGGCCAGGTATTTCCGGAATATATCACGGGAAAAAGCATCGTCAATTTTCTTGGGGCTGAAATGGGCGTCTTCCAGTATTTCAGTCACTTCCTGGAAGATTTTCTGATACTTATCCGTTGGGGGGAGGTGCCCGTTGGTGCTGAAACCTATCAGCAGGGCGGCAAACAGAACAATCAACAAAACCGGCACTGACTTTTTTCCAGAGATCATATCTTTCAGTTTAACGGACATCATCAAAAATAACGGAATTTCAATTGCATTGTTGTTAACGAAAGCCCTGTTTAGCGAAGGTTTTGTTAAGAGGGACGAACGGTCCGGGCATCAAAAAACCCCGCTACTGCGGGGTTTAACGGGAGAATGATGGGGCTCGAACCCACGACCCTCAGAACCACAATCTGATGCTCTAACCAGCTGAGCTACACTCTCCGTTTGGGGCACAAATTTACAAAAACACGGATGTAAACAAAAATCAGTTTTTTGTGCTGACCGAATTGGTTTACTTGCAGGCCAAACCCCTGCATGAATCCCACATATATCCTGATCCCGCTTATTTCCGCATTTATCGGGTATTTTACCAACTGGATCGCCATCAAAATGCTTTTCCATCCGCGGACTCCCTGGCGTTTCCCCGGGTTTACCATACAGGGCATTTTCCCCAAAAGACAGCAGCAATTCGCGGAGAAACTCGGAAAACTGGTGAGCAATGAACTGCTTTCGTTCGGCGAAATAGAACAGAAAATTACCAGTGTAGAAAACCTTAAGAAAATCATGCCCGTGGTGGACGCACATGTGGATGATTTCCTTCGCCATCGCCTCAGCGATACATTTCCGGTGCTTTCCATGTTCATTGGGGAAAAAACCATCAACCAGCTGAAGGGATTTTTTATGGCCGAACTGGAATCCCTCTTCCCTACCCTGATGAAAAACTATATGAAAAACCTCCAGTCCCAGCTGGATCTTGAAAAAATTGTCACGGAGAAGGTGGCCGGATTTTCCAGCGATAAACTGGAGGATATCCTCAAAGCCATCATGGCACGGGAGTTCCGTTTTGTGGAAATCCTGGGTGGTGTCCTGGGCTTCCTGATCGGGATCCTACAGGTTTTAATGACCATTTTGCTGGGATAACCCCCATTTTTACCTGCCATCCGGGCGGTATTTTTAACCTTTCTTCATTTTTTCCGGGCTTTTGCCAAACAGAAACTCCGTTCATCGTGTTTATCAGCCTGTAAACATTAAAACAGGGTGTCAGCGAAGGTTTTAAACCCCAATGCGCATCCAACAGCAAAATTTAACTGATGAGAAAGGTCTTACTGCTAACCTTGGTTTTAGCCGGTTTAAACGGGCTTGCCCAGGTCCCTTCGGGCGGCGGCATGCGCGGCGGGCAAAATGCCCAGGCGATGAATATGGGCAGGTTCTATGGCCGGATCCTGGACAAAAGCACCAACAAGGGCGTGGACGCCGCGTCCGTCCAGCTGATCCAGAACAGGTTTGATACCGTAACTAAAAAGCGGAAGGACGTGGTTGTTTCCGGGCAATTGACCAAGCGCGATGGTGATTTTAGCCTGGAAGGCCTTTCCGTCACGGGCCAGTTCAAACTCCGGATCTCGGCGATCGGGTACAAACTTTTCGAGGAAACGGTCAAATTCGACCTGAGCATGAACGGCGGGGATTTTAGCCAGATGATGAACAAGGTGGACAAGGATCTGGGCGATATCAAGCTGGAAGTGGATTCCAAGCAACTGGAAGAAGTAAAGATCGTTGCGTCCAAACCCTTCATGCAAATGGGTGTGGACAGGAAAATATTCAACGTGGAAAAGAGCCTGGTCTCTACGGGACAAACCGCAACGGAACTCATGCGCAATATTCCGGGCGTGGACGTGGATATTGATGGTAATGTTTCCCTAAGAAACGCTTCTCCCACCATTTTTGTAGACGGGCGTCCTACAACGCTTACCCTGGACCAGATTCCCGCGGACGCCATTCAAAGCGTTGAGCTGATCACCAACCCTTCGGCCAAATATGACGCTTCGGGTGGCATGGCCGGCATTTTGAATATCATACTCAAGAAAAACAGGCGTGCCGGGTATAACGGTAACCTTCGGGCCGGCATCGATTCCCGCGCCATGATAAACCTCGGCGGTGATATCAACGTAAAGCAGGATAAGGTAAACCTCTTCGCTTCGGGCATGTTCAACCAGCGGAAATCGATTGGGGAAGGCACTTCCATCCGCCAGGAATTATACACCACACCCAATATCCTGTTCAACCAGTATAATGAAACGGAAAATCTCGGATTTTTCGGTTTCGGCCGACTCGGGATGGACTATTTTATCAACAACCGGAATACCATCACCATCTCCAGCAATTTTGTACGGGGCAAATTTGAAAGCTACGACAAGCTGCTGATCAACACCGATTCCATTTATAATTCGATCATCAAGGAAGACCAGTCGGAAAGGATTGTCAATGGAGACCGGAATTTCCAGAATTTCGGACCTGCCATCGGGTATAAAAAACTGTTCAAGAAAGCCGGGATGGAACTGACCTCCGACCTTAACCTG
Source organism: Chitinophagaceae bacterium (assembly GCA_025455365.1). Taxonomy (GTDB): domain Bacteria; phylum Bacteroidota; class Bacteroidia; order Chitinophagales; family Chitinophagaceae; genus Pollutibacter. The sequence continues at coordinate 4,430 of JALOMP010000102.1, forward strand.
AATTTCAGCAAGAACTGGGCTAAAAGCGATTTCAATACCCAATATTACGATGATAACAGTGACCCCAAGGGTAAACCAATTCAGCAAAAACAGGATGGGACGGGCGATAGCAAGTTCGCAACTTTCCAGGTTGACTATATAAACCCGCTGTCCGATAACTCCAAAATGGAAGCGGGCGTCCGCGCGGCTTTCCGCAACGTCCAGAACCAGAACCTGAACTACATCTTCAATGATTTTACGGGAGAGTATGTACCCGTACTGGCAATCAATGCTAATTTCAAATACCAGGAAAGGGTTCTTGCTGCTTACGGGACTTATTCCAGCAAAATTGGAAAGAACTTCTCTTACCAGTTGGGCCTTCGTGCGGAAAGCTCAAGGTATGACGGTACCTTGCTCACCAATGACTCCAGCTTTACCAACTCGTTCCCCATCAGCCTGTTTCCGAGCATTTACCTGACACAGAAATTGTCTGACGACCAGGATCTGCAGTTTAATTATTCACGCCGGATTAACAGGCCGAATTTCTTCCAGTTGCTGCCCTTTGTGGACTATACGGACTCATTGAACATCCAGAGGGGTAATCCCAACCTGCTACCCGAGTTCACCAGTTCATTCGAAGTCAATTATTCAAAGAATTTCAAGAAAGGCCATAGTTTCCTCGCTTCCGCCTATTTCAAATATACGGACGACCTCATAACCCGGTACCAGGTGCTTGAGCCAAGCGCCATTCCTGGTCGAGATGTGATCATCAACACCTATGTAAATGCGAATAGCAGTCGTGCCTATGGCGTCGAACTCACGTCCAAGAATCCCGTAACAAGCTGGGTGGAAATAACCACCAACCTTAATGTGTACAATTCGGCCATCAACAGCGAAAACCTGTCTGAAGACCTGAATAATGAAATATGGAGCTTCTTTGGGAAAATGAATATGAATTTTAAACTGCCCCAGAACTTCAGCATCCAGCTGTCCGGCGATTATCGCAGCAGAACGATCCTGCCGCAAGGCGGCAGCGGTGGTGGCGGTCGCGGCATGGGCGGTGGAGGCGGTGGCGGCGGATTCGGTGGTTTTGTACAGACGACCGCACAGGGTTATGTGAATCCCAACTACGGAGTGGATATTGCCATTCGCAAGGAATTCATGAAAGAAAAAAGAGGATCACTTACCCTTAGCATGAACGACATTTTCAGGACACGCGTGTATAGCACCTATTCGGAATCCGAGTTTTTCACGCAGGAATTCTCCCGCCGGCGCGACTGGCAGGTGCTGCGGTTGAATTTTAACTGGAGGTTCGGTAAGTTCGATGTATCTCTTTTTAAACGGAAAAATACCCGCAGCGGCATGGATGGCATGCAGGAAGGCATGAACATGCAGTAAACAATATTTCTGATTAGATGGCAGGGGCCCCGCTTTGGCGGGGTCTTTTTTTATATGCCGTTGGAATGATTCTGCTTCCCCTCCAGCATGGGAACAAAGGAGAATAGATCAAACTTCTCCTCATGGAACGAGTTGTCCGGAAGTTTCCGAAGCCTGAGCATCCTTTGCAGATTTCCCTCATCAACAGGGATCACGAGATAGCCGCCAATTTTGAGTTGCTCCAATAACTTTTCCGGTACCCGGGGGGCGGCCGCCGTTACAAGTATTTTGTCGAACGGCGCGTAGGTAGGCAGGCCTTCAAAGCCATCGCCATAAAACATCTTAAGGTTAGGGTATTTGCGGAGATATGCGAACAGCTTATTCTGGTCAAAGAGTTTTTTCTGCCGTTCTATCGTGTAGACCTGTGCTTTCATCTCCGCCAGGACACTGGCCTGGTAGGCGCTTCCGGTGCCAATTTCCAATACTTTCTCGTACGGGTGAACATCCAGCAATTCCGTCTGGTAGGCTACTGTATAAGGCTGCGAAATGGTCTGCCCCTCGCCGATCGGAAAGGCACGGTCTTCATAGGCCACTTTATCAAATGCAGAATCAAGGAAAAAATGCCGGGGGATTGCCAGGAGGGCCGAAAGAACTTGCTCGTTCCGGATGCCTTTCCTTTTCACTTCGTCAACCAGGGTCTTGCGAAGCCCTTTGTGCATATATGTATCTTCCTGGGGGCGCATGTCCAAAGCTACGCGATTCGCTCCTGTGGAAACATAATTTTAATCATAAAACACAGGTAGAATTTTTGTTTTTGATTACAAAGGACCTTACCTTTTGGATTAAATTTTTAATAATATGATCATCAGAAAAACATTCATGCAGTCACTGGGACTTGCCCTGGCAGCCGTCCTGTTTTTGGCAGCATGCAAACCAAGTGATGCAGCCATCGCTGAATCCGTGAAATCAAAAGTAGCAGCCGTTGCCGAGGGCGTTGCCATTGATGTAAAAGAAGGGGTTGTAACCCTCACCGGGGTTGTAAAAGACGATGCAACGAAGGCTGCAGTTGAAAGCGCACTCGCCGGCATCAAGGGCGTCAAATCAGTTGTAAACAATGTTACCATTCCCCCGCCGCCACCGCCGCCTGTTGTGATCAACCCGGACGACCTGCTGCGGAAATCCATTGACTCCACTTTTGCAGCCAAGGGTATCAGTGGCATTACCGCTGCTATCACCAACGGCGAAGTAACCCTCACGGGCGATGTTAAAAAAGCAGACCTCCAGAAAGTCATGCAGGCCGCCATGGAATCGAAGCCTAAGAAAGTCAATAACCAGATGAAAATCGTCAAATAACGCATAAAATAACCTAATCATGGCATTACAGGACAAATACCAGGCAGTTATCAACTCCGCCAATGGAAACGGAATCACCGGTTTGAGCGTGGTTGAACAGGATAATGTTCTCTATATCACCGGCACGGCCCCTACCCACCAGGCCAAAGACGCGGTATGGGATGTTTATGAAAGCATCGATCCCGAAATGAGGGGTGGAGACCTTGTACTGAATATCAGCGTGGACCAATCTGCGCCAGAAACATACGTGGTAAAATCAGGAGACAACCTTTCCAAGATCGCAAAAAAATACAGTGGCGTCAGCTGGAAAGATATATTTGAAGCCAATCGAGATCAGATTTCCAACCCGGACAAAATTTTCCCGGGGCAGGTACTGAAAATCCCGGTTTAATCGAACCCATCATAAAGCAAAAAAGTCCCGGTTTGTCCGGGACTTTTTTTGTGGCGATCAAAGATCAAGTTCCTTGATGATCAGTTTGATCTTGTCGTCCAGTTCCTTTTCTTTCACATGGGGATCATCGCCCGGACCGAGAATGCCTTTCACGCTGAAATAAAACTTAATCTTGGGTTCCGTTCCCGAAGGCCTTGCACTGATTTTACTGCCATCCTGGAGAATAAACTGAAGCACATTGCTTTTAGGCAAGGCAATGGGACTGGTCTGTCCGCTGACCAGGTCGCGCGCTTCGCGCTTTTCGTAATCCAGCAAGGTGGTCACCGGCACCCCATTCAACGCGGAGGGCGGCGACTGGCGGAAACGTTCCATCATGGCGGCAATTTGCGCCTGCCCATCCATGCCTTTTTTGGTTATGGAAACGAGGTGTTCCTTGTAATGACCGTATTTCCGGTACAATTCCAGCATTTTCTGGTAGAGAGTGTGGCCCTGTCTTTTTCATATGCGGCCATTTCGCAAAGCAGGCCCACCGCGCTGATCGCGTCCTTGTCCCGGAGCTGGTCGCCAATAAGGAGCCCATAAGACTCTTCCCCCCCGATGATATATTGCTCCTTGCCTTCCTTTTCCTTGATCAGCTCGGCAATCCATTTAAAACCCGTTAACACATTATAGCAGTTCACCTGGTTTTGACGGGCGATCTCGTCAATCATATCCGTAGTCACGATGGTTTTTACAACCATATCCGTGGTCCGTGCAAGTCCCTTCGCCTTCCTGGCTTCAATCATGTAATTAAATGCCAGCACAGCCGTTTGGTTCCCATTCAACAGGACCCATTCTCCACGGTCGTTTTTAACACCGATGCCTACCCTGTCCGCGTCCGGATCGGTACCCAACAATATATCGGCATCCAGCTGCATGGCTTTTTTCAGGCCAAGGCTCATGGCTTCACTTTCTTCCGGGTTGGGATATACCACGGTAGGAAAATTACCGTTGGGTTCAACCTGTTCTTCAACCAGGTGCACATTGGTAAATCCGAATTGCTTCAACATATCCGGTACCAGCGTGATCCCCGTCCCGTGGATCGGTGTGTACACGATCCGGAGATCTTTCTGCCGTTCAATGACATCCGGGTAAATACTCAGCTTTTTAACCATATCGAGGTATGCCGCGTCCACTTCCTTCCCGATCATCGTGATGTTTGCTTCGCC
>JALOMP010000103.1 GCA_025455365.1 Chitinophagaceae bacterium
GGGATTTACCCGGCATTTTTTATGTCGCGTTTCCAGCCCATCCAGGTATTAAAAGGGAAGCAGGGAACGGGTTTCAAGAAAAGCAACATGCGCAGCGCCCTGGTGGTATTTCAGTTTGCAACCTCCATCATTTTAATGATTGCTACCATCGTCGTGTATCGCCAATTGAATTTTATCCAGACTACGGCGATCGGCTATGACAAAGAACAACTGATGGTGGTGAATTTCTCCGCCGGCGATAACGATCGTGTCCAGGCATTTAAACAGGAAGTCCTGGCAATCCCCGGCGTAAAAGGAGCCACCGTTAGCGGTTACCTGCCCGTACAGCCATCTTCCCGCAGCGATAATACTTTTTCTAAGGAAGCCGTCATGGACGTAAAAAATAGTTTTAACCAGCAGGTATGGCGGGTGGACGAAGAATATATTCCGGTGATGGGCATGCAGGTGTTGAAGGGCCGGAATTTTTCGAAAGAGTTTGGGACCGATTCATCGGCGATCATCATCAATGAAACGGCTGAGAGAATTCTCGGGTATGAGAACCCAATCGGTCAGAAACTTTATACCTATAATGGTCCCAGCCTGGACCAGATGACCGCTTATACGATCATCGGAGTGGTTAAAAACTTTCATTACGAATCACTGCGGCAGGAGATCGGTCCCCTTGCGATGCAACTTGCCCCCAACCCTTATGCCTGCATTTTTAAGGTTGACGCCGGAAACCTCCAGGAACTCGTCAAAAACGTGGAATCGAAGTACAAAAAGATCGTTCCGGGTCTGCCATTCAGTTTCCGGTTCATGGATGAGACCTTCAACAATATGTACAAGGCTGAACAAAGGGTTGGTAATGTGGGGCTTTCCTTCGCCTTGCTGGCTATCCTCATTGCATGCCTCGGCCTTTTCGGACTGGTTTCATACATGGCCGAACAACGCACCAAAGAGATTGGTGTCAGGAAAGTACTGGGCGCGACGGTAAACAATATTGTGGGGCTCATGAGCCGGGATTTTCTGAAACTGGTATTGATATCCGCCTTGATTGCATTCCCGGCATCCTGGCTCATGATGGACCGTTGGTTGCAGGACTACGCTTACCGGATCAATATCGGATGGTGGGTTTTTGTTATGGCCGGCGCGGCCACCCTCCTGATTGCTTTTATAACGGTGAGCATGCAGGCGATTCGGGCGGCCATTCAAAACCCGGTTAAGTCATTAAAAACGGAATAAAGCTCAAATTGATGATCAGGAATTATTTTAAAGTCGCCTGGCGTAACCTGCTTAAAAGTAAAGGGTACAGCCTCATAAATATCGGCGGACTCGCGGTGGGTATGGCCGTAGCGATGTTGATTGGACTATGGGTCTTCAACGAGTTATCGTTTGACAAGTATCATCAAAACTACCACCGGATCGCCCAGGTGATGCAGCATGCAAACTTCAATGGCAAAGTTGAGACGCAGTCAGCCAACCCGGCCCAGATGGGGCCCGAGATAAGGGCCAAGCATGGCAGCGATTTCAGGTACGTCGTGCAGTCGTCCTGGACGGGCAGCCAACTGCTTTCCATTGGCGACAGGAACTTTGTGAGGGTTGGTAACTATTTCGAACCGGACGCCCCGGAGATGCTGACGTTGAGGATGCTGAAAGGCACCCGGGCGGGTCTTAAAGACCCTTATTCGATCCTTTTGTCCGCATCCACGGCCGAAGCCATTTTTGGCGGGGATGATCCTATAAACAAAGTATTAAAGCTGAACAGGAAATACGACGTAAAGGTGACCGGGGTATACGAGGATCTGCCCGACAATACGTCTTTCCGGGAGCTTAAGATCATGATGCCCTGGGAATTATGGTTGATTGACAATCCCTGGACGAAAGAGATGCAGGAACCCTGGGGCAGTAACTTCTCACAAACATTTGTCCAGATTGCTGACAATGCTGACATGGAAAAAGTGTCAGCCAAAATCAGCAATGTAAAGCTCAATAATGTAGGCCCGGAGGAGAAAAAATACCAGTGGGCAGTTTTCCTGCATCCAATGAGCAAATGGAACCTGTATAATGAATTCAGGAACGGTGTGAATACGGGCGGGGCGATCCGGTACGTCTGGTTGTTCGGCATCATAGGCATTTTCGTTTTGCTGTTGGCCTGCATCAATTTCATGAATCTTGCCACTGCCCGGAGCGAGAAGAGGGCGAAAGAAGTAGGGATCCGGAAAACCGTCGGGTCCTTACGTATGCAACTGGTTAAACAGTTTTTCGCGGAATCCTACCTGGTTGTATTACTGGCTTTTGTCCTGGCCATGCTGTTGGTCATCCTGCTGTTGCCACTCTTTAACGAAGTGGCAGGCCGGAAAATTCAGATTGCCTGGGTTAACCCTGTATTCTGGACTTCGAGCCTTGGATTTATTGTTATTACCGGGTTGCTTGCCGGAAGTTACCCTGCTTTATACCTGTCGTCCTTTCAGCCTTTGAAAGTTTTGAAAGGAACATTCCGTGTGGGAAAGTCGGCGTCCATCCCGCGAAAAGTCCTGGTGGTACTTCAGTTCACTGTTTCCGTGATGCTGATCATCGGCACCATCATCGTGTACCAGCAGATCCAGCATGCCAAGGACCGCCCGATCGGGTATATCCGGAATGGCCTGGTGAACCTGTCCATGGAGAATGAAATCCGCGAGCATTTTGATGCCTTCCGGAATGAATTGAAAAACATGGGCGCCATCGAAGAGATGGCTGCTTCCAACAGTCCCTTGACACAGGTATGGAATACAAATGGCGGATTCGACTGGGAGGGGAAGGATCCTAACCTTGCGGTTGATTTCCCCAATAACACGGTGTCCTATGATTTTGGTAAAACGGTGCAGTGGAAAATTGTGAAAGGTCGCGACTTCTCCCGGGATTTCGCAACGGACTCAATGGCCTTTATCATCAATGAATCGGCGGCGAAATTCCTTGGTTTTGCGGATCCGGTCGGTAAAATGCTGAAGTGGAATGACAAGCCATATACCATTATCGGTGTGATCAACGACATCATGCAGGAATCTCCTTTCTACCCGGTCCGGCCAACATTGTATCATATCAGGGATTACGATAACATGTATAACCTGATTTTAAAGTTGAACCCCGGGCAGAATGCCGCATCATCACTCAAAAGCATTGAACAGGTATGGAAAAAATATATCCCGGCCGTGCCTTTTGAGTACAAATTCGTGGACGAAACTTTTGGGAACAAATTCGCCGAAGAGGAACGCATCGGCAAGCTCTCGTCTTATTTCGCCATACTGGCCATTTTCATTTCCTGCCTGGGCCTGTTTGGGATGGCCAGTTTTGTGGCAGAACAGCGGACCAAGGAGATTGGTATCCGGAAAGTGCTCGGCGCCAGCGTTTTCAATGTGTGGCGTCTCCTTTCCAAGGAATTTTTATGGCTGGTGCTTTTTTCCTGCATCATCGCGGCGCCCATCGCTTATTACTATCTCGATAATTGGCTGTCTGTCTACGACTACCGAATCCAGGTGAGGTGGCTGGTTTTTATCTGGGCAGGTTTGGCCGCCCTGGCGATCACTATTCTGACCGTGAGTTTCCAGGCGATCAGGGCAGCACTGCAGAACCCGGTGAAGAGCCTGAGAACGGAGTGAGCAGTCGAGAGTCGAGAGTCGTGAGTCTTGAGTGCTGAGTGTAGCGAAGTCCCGCACACGCGGGTTGAGGCTTGAATCGAATTATTAATTGATGAACAATATACCTGTATGATTGGAAATTACCTGAAGATTGCGCTGCGCTTGCTGGGCAGGCAGAAATTGTTTTCCGCCATCAACATCGCCGGGCTTAGCCTGGGGCTTGCTGCATGCATGTTGATAATGCTTTACGCGAAGGATGAACTGAGTTTCGACCGCTTCCAGGAAAAGGCGCCCACCCTGTATCGCCTGGTCAGGGATGAATACGGTCCGGACAAGAACCTGATAAGCAGGGATGGAAATACCGGGATGGTCCATGGGCCTTCATTTGCCCGGGAGATCCCTGAAATAATGCAATGTGTGCGTTTCCAGGGCGAACGCCTGTCTGTGAAAATCGGAAACCAGGTTTTTGAACAGGAGGGACATTATGCGGATTCCAATTTCTTTTCTGTCTTTTCATTCCCGATGCTTACAGGTGATCCTTTAAAAGCGCTGGAGAATCCGTATTCGGTAGTGCTGAGTGCGGAAACGGCGAAGAAGCTTTTCGGGACAGTGGATGCATATGGGAAGACCATGGAACTGCCTCTCGGAACTGACAGGGCCTTCATTCCATTCAAGGTTACCGGGGTGGTGCCTGAGTCGCCCATGAATTCTTCCATACGCATTTCCATGCTGCTACCGATGTCGCTCAATACACGCAATGGCGGCGGTGATGACCAATGGATTAATTTTTACCTGAGTTCATTCTTCCTCCTGCATCCCGATGCGGATACGGCAAAAGTTCAGCAGAAGCTTACCGCCATATATGCAAAGCTGGCCGCAAAGCAAATCCAGGAGGCGAAAGAAAAATATAATTTCAACAATACGATGGTATATAGGCTGCAGCCCTTCCTGGATATGCACCTGAGCACCGTGTATACGGCAACCAACGGCCTGAATGGTGCCAGCAGTCCCGTGTACTCCAGGATTCTAAGCGGAATTGCTCTTTTCATCCTGCTGATTGCCTGTATTAATTTCATTAACCTCTCCGTCGCCCGATCGCTGAAGCGTGCCCGGGAAATCGGTATCCGGAAAGTGACTGGCGGTACGAGACAGCAACTCATCCTTCAATTCCTGGGAGAATCCCTGTTGCTCACGATGTTGGCTTTCATGCTGGCACTGCTGCTTGTGCAGGCCATACTGCCTTTTTTTAATACGGTAGCCAACAAGCAGCTTGCACTAGGCTACCTGCTCGATTGGAAACTGGCATCCGGGTATATTTTACTCATGTTGTTCACGGCTTTCATGGCGGGATTTTACCCGGCCCTCGTCCTGTCCGGTTTTGACCCAGCCACAACCCTCTATAACCGCACGAAGCTTACAAGCCGGAATTACCTTTCAAAAGGGTTGATCGTGTTGCAGTTTGCTCTTTCCACCTTCCTGATCGTGGCAACCATAACGATTCATTCGCAGTTCAAATACCTGACCCAAAGACCCCTGGGATATAACGATAAAAACCTGCTTACCTTCCGGACAGGCGAATTGCAGTCGGACCGGCTAAACAGCTTCAGGACTGAGTTATTGAAATTACCACAGGTGGAGAAGGTTACCGCCCGGCAGGGAGGTTTTTGGTTTACGGTGGCGAGGGTGGATGGGAAGGAAATGGATTTTGGTTTGGAAGTGGTGGACGACAATTACCTACAGACGCTAGAGATACCCTTGGTGAAAGGGCGGGGTTTTTCTCCCGATTTTCCCGGCGACTCTGCAACATCCATCATGGTTAATGAGTCTTTCGTAAAAAAGGCCGGCTGGAGTGATCCGATCGGTAAAGAGGTTGACTTTTTTTATTTCGAAAAAAAATACCGGGTGATCGGCGTGGTGAAAGATTACCATTACGAATCGCTACTGGGCGAAATCAAGCCACAATTGATGATCAAGGATCCGAAGTACAGGTATGGTTTGGTGGGTGTCCGGATCCGCGAGGGGAAAACAAAGGAAGCCCTGCCGGCTATTGAAGGGATGTTTAAACAATTGTTCCCGCTCGTACCCTGGCAGTATGAGTTCAAGGAGGAGCAGAACCGGCGGCAGTATGAGTCGGAACAACGATGGAGGCAGATTATTGCGTTTGGCGCGGCCCTGACCATCCTGATCTCCTGTATCGGGCTTTTCGGACTGGCGACCCTGACCGCCGAAAAACGCAAGAAAGAGATTGGTATCCGCAAGGTCCTCGGCGCATCGGTCTCGAGCGTTGCGAACAGGCTCTCCGTGGATTTTTTGAAACTCGTGTTTATTTCTGCGTTGATTGCATTACCTGCCTCCTGGTGGGCATCCAACAAATGGCTGGAAAACTATCCCTTCCGGATTGAGGTAAGCGCCTGGATCATGCTGGGAGCCCTGTTGGCGGTAGTGTTGGTGGCCCTGTGTACGGTCAGTTACCAGGCGATCCGTGCTGCCATGGCGAACCCGGTATCGTCGCTGCGTTCAGAATGACAGGAAAGGAATGATGGATGATAGTACAGGAAAAAGGATTCAACATACGATTAAAACAATAAAAATGAAGCTGATGAAAAAAACGCTCTTGATGGCTGTGTTATCCATGGCCGCAACCATGGGATTCACCCAGGATTGGAAAAAGGAACCCTTCATGGTCAAATCCCTTTCCGGCCAGAATATACAGCATGTGCATGCCGAAACTTCGGGCGGCAACCTGACGGTACAGTCGGGGTCAGATGCAAGGGTGGAGGTTTATGTTCAACCAAACAATTACAAAAGCGTTACGGGGATGTCCAGAAGTGAAATACAGGCAAGACTGGATGAATATTACGACCTTGACCTGTCCGTGAGTGGCCAGACCCTGAACGCCGTTGCCAAGCCGAAAAAGAATATGAGTAACTGGAACAAATCTGTATCGGTATCTTTTGTAGTGTATGTTTCAAGCAACGTATCCACCCATCTCCGGACCAGCGGGGGCAATATCGGGCTGTTCGGGTTAACCGGCAAGCAGGATTTTACCACCAGCGGGGGTAACCTCAACCTCGAGCGGTTAAAGGGAACCATAAAAGGCCGTACTTCCGGTGGCAATATCAACCTCAAAGAGGTAAGCGACAATATCGACCTGACAACCAGCGGTGGAAATATCACGGCTGAAAACTGCAACGGGAATATTGAACTCACCACATCCGGCGGTTCCGTGAGTCTTACCGGGCTAAACGGTGACATCGAAGCCACCACCAGTGGCGGGAATGTCAAGGGGACAGGCATCCGGGGAAGCCTGGGCGCACACACTTCCGGTGGCAATGTACGCATGGAAGACCTCCGCTGCGCCATAGAAGCGTCCACCAGCGGGGGGAATATTGATGTGGAGATAACCGAACTCACCGGTGCCGTCAGGCTTACCAATTCCAGCGGGAGCATAGACCTGTCAATACCCAACAAGGGGATGGACCTTGACCTTCGTGCCTCAAAAATAAAAACCGGCAACCTCAGCAATTTCAGCGGCAACGTTGAAGAAGACGAGGTTCGGGGCAAAGTAAACGGCGGAGGCCCATCGGTCACTGCCAGGGCGGGCAGCGGGAGGATTTCTCTGAGTCTGAAGTAAGGTTCACAGTTCACGGTTCACGGTTCACAGTTCCTAGTTCGCCGTCTGTTTCTTATACGAGGAACCTAGGGCATTGGAACGCCTCTTTCCGCAAAACATGATCTGTGAACTGTGAACTGTGAACCGTGAACTGTAAACAGCGAACATGTACCACACAGTCATTAAAACCAACCAGCCATGTTCCGGAACTACATCAAGATTGCTTTTCGCAATATGATGAAACGCAAGGGCTTTACCTTCATCAACATCGCCGGCCTGGCAACGGGCATGGCGGTATGCCTGCTGATCATCCTGTTTGTGCAAAGTGAATTGGGGTACGATACCCATCATGAGAAGGCGGACCGTATACAGCGTGTGGTACTGGAGCGATATTATCCCGGACGTTCAACATCATACGCTACCATACCGTTGTCGCTCGGAGAAGCTATCAAGGCGGAATGCCCGGAAGTGGAAGACTATACGAGGCTGTTTGATTTTAGCGGAAACGGGAATTTTTTTGTCCGGATAGACGACCAGGTTTTTGAGGAGGACAAGGTGCTGGCTGTGGATTCCAATTTCTTCGGAGTCTTCACCGCAAAACCTTTGGCGGGTGACTTGCGGACGGCCCTCGCTACGCCCAATGCCGCCGTACTCAATGAGTCCACGGCCAGGCGCCTGTTTGGGTCCGCCAGTTCCGCCATGGGAAAGGAATTCCGCACCGATGGCAATGATAGCAACAGCCATTTTATGGTACGTGCCGTGGTGGCCGATTGGCCTGAGAATTCCCATTTCCTGTTTAACATCCTTCTTTCGGATATCACCTATCGCTTCATCCGCGATAAGAACTACGTCAATTTTTCCGCGCATACCTATTTGTTGTTAAAACCCAATACCAGCAGCCGGTCCCTGGAGGCCAGGTTTTCGGACGTGGTTAAAAAGTATGTATCGGGTGAGATCGGCCGCATATTTAACATGAGCTGGGAGCAGTTCCAGAAAGCAGGTAATGGTTACCGGTACTTTCTGCAACCGCTGACGCGGATCCATCTGACATCCAACCTGGAGGCGGAACTGCGGCCCAACGGGAGCATGACGTCCATATATATTTTCACGATCATTGCCATATTTATCCTTTTCCTGGCCTGCATCAATTTTATAAATCTTTCTACAGCCCGTTCGGTGGAGAGAGCCAAGGAAGTTGGCATGCGCAAGACATTCGGATCAGAAAGGAGCGCGCTGGTCATGCAGTTTCTCGTGGAATCCGTGCTCGTCAGCCTGGTCAGCCTCGTCCTCGCCCTGGGCATCATGTTCCTGTTGCTTCCACTGTTCAATACATTGTCCGGTAAAGACCTCAGTATCCGCTTTTTCCTGGAGCCCCGATGGTTAATCCTGATGCCTTTATTTGCATTGCTTACTGGCCTGGTGGCGGGCCTCTATCCGGCCTTTGTGCTTTCCTCTTTC
>JALOMP010000104.1 GCA_025455365.1 Chitinophagaceae bacterium
TACTCGTCCATGAGCCCGCATTGTATTTACCACCGGCCCAACTGGCTGAACTTCGGACTGCTGCACGCCACGGACATCCATGTATCCAGGCGCATCGATCATTTCAAGCCCATCTTCAGGTCCGCGTTGGCGCAATACCCAGGCCATGCCAGCCTGATCCAGGGCGGCATTTCAAACCTGAACAACTGGAATAACGGTTTCAGGGATTTTATCCGCTATGCCAACGCGATGTATCGCAAGGGCGTGGTGGATGCCGTGATAGCCACCGGCGATATCGTAGACTACCTGTTTGAACACGGCGAGTTCAAGGATGGGGGCGGGAACTTCAAATTCTTCCGCGACCTCGTTCTGGGCCATGTTCCTTACCCGGACAACGAACACCCGGTGGAAGAACTGCTCGTGCCGATTTTTGTAACACTCGGCAACCATGATTACCGGGTGAACCCTTACGAGCCTTACATGCGGCTGGATATAACCCTGTACCCGGATAAGGACATCAAACAGTTCGCTGGTTTTAACCTGACAAAGGATGAAGCCAGGGTATTGCAGGGCGGGAACCCGGGTAAATTCGATGACGACGACCAGGGACGTGTGAAAGTATCAACGGATACGGCGAAGGCGCAGGTGGTACCTGCAACCAATATAGGCTACTGGAACAAGGATCACCTGGCCTACTATAAAAAGTACATCAATTTCGGCAATGATTACCTGGTGACGCTGGGGACGCATAAGATCATCATGATGGACACCGGCCCTGATGTTGGGGCACCGGATGGCAGTTGGGACACCTGGGACGCCATTACCACCGCGATGGGTTTTGGCGATACCAATGAAGTGGCTTTCCAGGAACGCAAAGCCCCCAACAGCCAGGGGCCTGCCGAGCGCGCGTACAACAGTCTGAAAGAAATCAAGGCAACGGACGGCGTGGTGATTGTAGGAATGCACGCGCCGCCTATCAATATTTTCGGGAACGAGTACAATCATTTTTTCCGAGAAACCGAACACTCCGGGGCCGATCCATTTGAAATCGTTTCCTTTTTAAGGCGATGCAGTCCGTTTTTGTTTTCGTTGAGTGCTGGCGCCGGGGGGATCGGCCAACCGATGCCGAATGATATGGCAAAAGCACTGGCCATGCAGAAATGGCCAGGCTGGTTTACCGGTGGCCCGAATTTCAAGGTCGGTTCCCCTATGGAATTTGTCCATGAAGGTGTTTCCCGCGGAAATATCGAGCAATTCCTGAAGCTGATCTGCGGGTTGGAAGGAAGCGGTAAGCCCATCGATCTCCTGCTGACCGGACATAATCATTGCATGTCTGAAATGCGGCTGCGATGGGATGCCAACGCGGGCAGGCTGATGTATTTCACGGACTTCTACACGGAGAACCCGTCCCGCTACCACAATTCGGCGAAATACAAGGGGACTTATTATACGTTCGGCAAAGTGGGCATCGAGATTACGCCCGGTGCATCGCCCAATGGCACACCGCAACTGGTTGGGAATACCCGGATGCTGGATGTTCCGCCGTATGCGAATCCGTTGAATTCGGCTGGCGACAAACAGGCCTGGTGGAATGCGCACAAGCCTTTGCTGGTGCAGGGTGCGCCATTGGGTCCCACGGATCACAACAACCGCGCACTGGACAACACATCGCCCCGGCAACCCTCTTTTGAAGGTTGCAAACTGATTGTAGTCAGAAAAAACCTCATTGATAAAATAATCCAGGTATCGAGGAATGAACTGGCACAGAACAGCTATGAACCACCCAGCGGTGTTACGGGCGTTTCCTTCGGCGTGACACCCGAACTCGGAGGAACGGTTGGCATCGGTGGCGTATTCAGGTAATCTACATTCTTTAAAATAACAACCATGCCAAACGTAAAAACGGTCAGCGTCAGGAAAGGCGACTGGCGCACTCTGGAGACCTTCTTCAATGCCAAGGGCGTGGCCTTTTTCAGGGCGCCGGTGGGTGCAACGATCAAAGTGAGATACGGTGTAGGATGGCTGGGCAAGGACCGGCAGGTGCAGAAGCTCGATGGACAGTCGTACAAGAAACTGGAAGTGGGCTCCTGGTCCGTCACGAGGGCGAGGATGCAGGTGAAAGTGTCCACGGACTGCGACATTACCTACTATGTGGATGGACTGGGTGTGGGGGTGGATTTTCCGGAGATCCAGTTCTAGAATCGAAGTTCGCATTATGAGCACATTCAAATATGCCTCCGTCAATGAAGCGCCTATTTACGAAGCAGTAAGTAACAATCGGGGCGTCAAAATTGTGAATAGGATCCTGATGGGGACCTATGTACAAATTTTGGAGACCAATGGTGAATGGTATAAAGTGGTCACTGCCGGGCCTGACGGGTGGATGCACAAAGACAGCCTGGCGGATACCATGGGATTGAAAATGTTCTTCCTGGACGTAGGCCAGGGAGACGGAATGCTGATTGAAATAGGCAAGTACAAAATACTGGTAGATGCCGGCCCTGATAATAATATGTTCGGCTATCTCACAAAGTGGCAGTACACCTATTTGTTGGATGAGCATAAGCCGATTCATATTGACTTCCTGATCGTGAGTCATTTTGATTTGGATCATTACAGGGGATTCAACAAAATTTTAGCGCACCCTGGTTTTACATTTGGAACCATTTGTCATCCCGGAATTTTGAAATTCGCGGAAAGGGATAATCCATACAACACCGGCTTGGGAAATACGATTGAAAAAGACGGCAGGACGTTCCTTACGCAGGTTTTTAGTGACTTGTTTTTACACAACAGCCCGGTTAAGTTCAATCGGGATATCGGCGCATTTATGCTTGCACTTCAAAAAGCCAAAGATGAGGGCAGGGTGGGTAATACGAAGCGATTTGAGGCCGGTGACCAGGTTTTGACCAAAAGGGTGGACGGGTATGATTTTACCATTGAAGTCCTGGCACCTTTTATGGAGAAAGTTGGAAATAAGAAGTGTTTTGTCTATTGGAATGATGATGGGAAAACGATTAACGGGCACAGCCTGGTATTGAAGCTTACGTATGGCCGAAGGACATTCCTGCTGGGTGGCGATTTAAACACGTTGTCGGAAAATTATTTAATGAGTAAGTACCCAGGTGGAAATCCATTTGAAGTGGACGTGGCAAAAAGCTGTCATCATGGTTCATCCGACTTTTCAGAGAATTTCATGAAACGTATAAATCCTTATGCTACCATCATTTCTTCGGGAGATAACGAAGGGCATGCGCATCCAAGGGCTGATGCAATTGGATGCGCGGGTAAGTATTCTAAAAGTAAACGCCCTTTGGTTTATTCCACTGAACTGGCTCGATCCACGAACCTGAAGAAGAATGAGATACTATTTGGTTTGATTAACCTGAGGTGTAATGGGAATGATATTTACATCAGCCAAATGAAAGAGGTTAAAAAGCATGCCGATCTTTGGGATTCGTACAAGGTGCAATAGGGGGTGGTAAGTCGCTGGTATTTACCAGGCGGGGAGGGTTCGGATACCACTAACCGGGTATTGTTCATGTGCAGAAGATTGGATAGCTTCAAAGTGACTGCCTGTATACTGAAACTACAATTGCACGCTCATGAAAAAGCTCCTTTTCTTTTTCATCGTTGGTGTTATCTCCTGTTCAGAAGTCCGGTTGGTGGGGGCTTACGACGAGAAAGTGGATGATGGCATCCAGTCCATCGCCAAGCAGGTTTCAGCCATCTTCGTGGATATCGACAAAAAAATTGACCAGCAAAAAGACTGGTCATACCCCAATTACGTAGAGCAGTATTCGAAAATTGAAACAGAAATCAAGACCCTCCGGATCAGGACGAACGGCCTGTCCAAGTATGAGATCGTGAAGGGGCAGCTGACCCTCCTGGATAGTTCGATGCACCTGCTGCAGCGCGACCACCAATCGGGATTTGTGGCGCCGGGTGTCACGGATGTCGCCGTGTTAAAGAAGTCCATCGCGATTGACGAGTCAGCCATCGCCAAATCCCTGACCATGATGCTTGAGTTGCAGGAGGGTTTGAAAAGAAAACCGGTGTCATCCGCTAAGAAATAATCCTAAAACACTACGTTATGCCTCCCAGGTCCAGGACAAGGTCCGTCGCCACAGGATTCAGTCTCGAAGGAATTTTCCAGGTTATGTTTGATGCTGCGAAGAACAGCCTGCAGCAAAATGTGCGATCGAAATGGCCGAAGATCCGCGATCTTACCACCGCGTCCATCAAGGATATCGCCCAAAACTTCATTGACATTAAAGAGCTGTCCGATTCGGGCGCGATTACCCAGGAGCAGGCAAAGCTCAAAATATCCCTCCAGAAAAATGCCTTCCAGACGATGCTGCTCACTGAAAAGGGCATCGGGTTGATCATCGTGGAAGATGCGCTGAATAGCGCTTTGAACGCGGTGAAGAAGGTTGTTAACACTGCGGTAGGCTTCGTGCTGATTTAGCCTTTCCCGGATGGCCGGTAATTGTTCTCCGCCGCCCGGACCAGATCGCCATTCATCACATTGGCTGCGATGCGTCTTCCTCGAATGTGCTAACTTTTGATCCATCAAACAGGATACACATGAAGCGTCATCGTTTTCTGCTGGCAGCCTTGCTATCTTTCTCATTGTTGTCTGCCCGGGCCCAGCAATCCGTGCTGGTATCGCCCCAATGGCTGCATGAACGCCTCAGGGATCCGGACATGGTGGTATTGTACACTGGCTTTGTCATCCGGGCGGACTTTGAAAGGGAACATATCGAGGGCTCCCGCTTTCTGTGGCCCGACTGGCTCGCATTCGATACGCCAGAGTCAAATATGAACGCGCCGGATCTTACAGCGGCTACCCAGGTACTGCGAGACCTGGGTATCAACAGGGATTCCAGGATCGTGATCTGTCACCGGGGCGGTGACGTGACCATCGCGGCCCGCATGTTCCTCACCCTCGAGCAACTGGGCCTCGAGGGAAGGGTGCATTTCCTGAACGGGGGCATCGAAGCCTGGAAACGGGCGGGTTACCCCGTGAGCAATACCCCATCATCCTTCAAAAAAGGAAATTATACGGCGAAGGATAACCGTAAAATAGTGGACAGGGCCTATGTCCTGAAAGCCCTGCAGGATCATTCCTCCATTTTGGTGGATGCCCGCGTCAAGCGCTTTTACGACGGCGATCCTACCGGTTTTCCGCGAGACGGCCATATTACAGGCGCCCTGAACCTGCCCTTCCCGGATATGGTGGACTCCACCAACAGTTTCAAACCGGTAGACCTGCTGCAGAAGAACTTCGCGGCCGTGCTGCCGGATAAAAGCAAGGAAGTGGTGGTGTATTGCTTTATCGGCCAGACGGCCAGCGTGGACTATCTCGCCGGGCGGGCGCTGGGCTATAAAATGAAATTGTACGACGGGTCGATGCAGGAATGGAGCCGCGATCCTGCCCTGCCCATGGAGAAGACCAGGAAGGAATAGGGAGGGATAGTAAGGGCAATGACAGAATTGGAAAATATTTTTTCCCAGCCTTGTCCGGATTTCACAGTCCTGTTTGTTATTGAACTGTCAGCTATTCCTTAACAGGCTAAAATTACCAGCATGAAAGAGTTTATCCTCGTTTTCCGGCACGAGAACGCACATGGAAAGGTATCCCCGGAGCAGATGCAGCAATGGATGAAGCAGCAGATGGACTGGGTGAACGGCATCGCCGCAAAGGGGCAGTTCGTCAGCGGCACAGGGCTCCTGTTCGATGACGCAAAAGTGGTGGATCATAAGAAAATGGTCACCAACGGTCCATTCGGAGACATCAAGGAAACCCTCGGCGGGTTCGTCATCGTCCGGGCGGAATCGGCGGAGGAGGCCGCGGAATTCGCCAAGGGGACGCCCATCCTGCAGGGGGAGGGAAATACCGTGGAAGTGCGGCAGATGATGACCCATTAAAAGATTCTCCAGGCCCCGGATCGCCGGGGCTTTTTCAACTATGACGGATAAAGAAATCATTCCACACCTGTTCCGGACGGAGTATGGTAAACTAGTTTCCGCTGGATTTCATTGCCCGCATCCCGTAAGTCTGCATTGTGAGCCGGGAAACGGGTATCTTTAAAGCGGATGCCTAAAATGATGTGAATGAAGCTCGAGAAATCACTGTACCAGAAGAGTTACCTGTACTTTCTTGTTTTCTTCCTCTTTATGCTGTGGGGCTTTTGGTTAACGTATTTCACGAAGATGCTGGACCAGGAAAATTACCGGATGCATCTCCATGGGGCCGCATTGATCCTCTGGTGCATGATGCTTATTTTACAGCCCTACCTGATCCGCGCCAAAAAGACGAAGGTTCATAAAGTAACCGGGAAATTTTCCTATATCCTCGTCCCAATGCTCCTGTTTACCACCATCGACCTGCTTAAATATAAACTGCATGGCCGGGAATCGCTCAGCAATGCTGATAATTTGTTTGTCGCCCTTGTATTGAATGCCCTGGTGGCATTTGTTATTTTGTATGGATTGGCGATTCACCATCGACGGAAGGGAACCATTCACGCACGGTATATGCTGTCCACGGCGTTTCCCATGTTCACGCCAATCACAGACCGTATTATCAGCATTTTCTTCCCCTCCGTGCTTGCCTACCTTCCTACCGTGGATGGAGTCCCCAATGTGGTGATCATCGGTTTTGCCATGGCAGATATTTTACTGGTGATTTTGTGTATCTGGGACTGGCGATCGCATCGGCGATGGAATATTTTTCCTTTCGTCCTGGTCTTGCTGCTGGGCTATCATTTTTCGGTCCTGAATTTCTATAAGTACCCGTTTTGGGTGCGGTTTTGCGAGTGGTTCGCCGCGTTCTGAAGGCGGCAGCAGTTTCGCGGCAGGTGCGAATCCCGGATCTGGGGTTGCCAGCAACAGCCTGGTGTTACCTGCAGCCATCCATTCGGGGGCCTGTTTCATGTTTCGCTGGAATTCCGTTACATTTAAAGAACAGGCAGACCATTACCACATGCAGCACAGTCATCTTTCTTCAACAGGGGGCCATTCCCTTTGGGTAAGGGCCTGCCATTGGTTGGCAACCATTGCCTTCCTGTTGCTCGCGTTCACCGGCATTGAGATCCTGATGGTCCATCCGCGCTTATACTGGGGCGAAACGGGTAACGACCTTACGCCCGCGCTTTTTGAACTGCCGATCAGTCGAAATTACAAACACCAGGGCTGGACAGCGTCACGGGCTTTTTTCAACGAGGCCGGATCGCCCGTCAGTGCCGGCCGCACCTACGATATTTTCAACCAGAACGGGTGGGGCAGGAGCCTGCATTTTCTCGCCGCCTGGTTCCTGGTGGCTACCGGCCTGGCATACCTGCTGTTGGGTGCGTTCAGCGGGCATTTCCGCAGGCATATTGTCCCTGCGCGGAAGGAACTTAATCGCCGGAGCCTATGGTCGGATATTGTGAGTCATGCGAGGCTCCTGGTTCCGTCGGCCACCGGCGGGCCGCAGTATGGCCTCCTGCAGAAGATTACCTACGCCGGCGTGGTGTTCTTCGCCCTGCCCCTGATGGTGGTAACGGGATTTTCCATGTCGCCAACCATCACGGCAACCTTCCCCTTCCTGCTGGACCTATGGGGCGGTTTTCAATCGGCACGCACCATTCATTTCTTCGCCACGATCGCCCTGTTGCTCTTTTTGTTCATTCATCTTTTTATGGTGATACGATCGGGTTTTCGCAGCCAGTTCATCGCCATGACAACCGGAAACAAGTATGGAAAAGAAAAGGATCATCACGCGCCGTGAGGCGATCATGTCGGGATTGGCAGCGATGGGCGGCCTCCTTTTGCCGGGATGCACGCGGGTAGGGCAGTTGCCGCCCACGTACGGGAATATCCTGCGCATGGGCGATGCATTGACCTATGCCGCACATCGATCCCTGCTGCCAGGGCAGTCGCTGGTGCGCGAGTATAGCCATCGGGACATCTCTTCCTTTCCCGCTACGGGTACCCTCAATCCCGGCGATAGTTCCAGGCCCAACCACAGCGAACTGTATGCGAAACTTCACCACGGTGATTTTCGCGACTGGCGACTGTCCGTGGAAGGAGCGGTTGCCCGCCCGGGTTTGTACAGCCTGGAAGACCTGATGCGTTTCCCGTCTAAAAAGCAGATCACGCGGCATACCTGTGAAGAGGGTTGGACCGCCATTGCCGAGTGGCAGGGCGTAACCGTCCGGCGCGTACTGGAGTCGGCGGGGATTTTGCCTTCTGGTCGCTATGTGAATTTTTTCTCCTTCGACGGGTGGGCGGATGGCATTGATATGTTTGACGCCCTTCACCCGCAAACCATCCTCGCTTATGCGATGAACGGCAAACAACTGCCCGTGCCACATGGCGCGCCGGTTCGTCTGCGGTTGGAAACGCAGATTGGGTATAAGAGCATGAAGTACCTGCAGCGAATGGTAGTCACGGAGAAATTTGACGACCATGGCGATGCGGGTTCCATCAAGCTGGGATGGTCCTGGTATAACGGGATTTGAATTCACCTGCACGGTTCCCGCACACGGGTGATGGCATCGCCCCCATATGATTAAACTTCCTGAAGCGTTGACGCGCTGGTGTTAATTTCCTGCATTCGCCAGGTAGTCCGCAATCGCTGCCGCGATCGGCTGTCCTGTATGTTCTTCGAAATAGCTGAATCCCGGGCTGGGA
>JALOMP010000105.1 GCA_025455365.1 Chitinophagaceae bacterium
GGCGGCCATCCTGCTGGCTAAAACCTCCGGGGGCGCCGCTGAATCGCTGGGTGAGGAAGATGAATTGAAATTGCTCCAGAAACTGGTCAAACAACGACGGGATTCCCTGGAGATTTTCCAGCAGCAGAACCGTTTGGACCTGGCCCGGAAGGAGGAAGAGGAAATCGCCGTCATTGAGCAGTTCCTGCCCAGGCCCTTCAGCCCGGACGAGCTGAAGGCAGCCCTGTTGACGATTATCCGGGAAACCGGGGCTTCCTCACCGGCCGATATGGGTCGCGTGATGGGCCGGGCAAGCAAGGAACTCGCCGGCAAGGCCGAAGGCAGGGCTATTTCTGACATGGTGAAGAACCTGTTGCAAAATCCCGGCATATGAGCATCGACCTGGTACTGGTGATCGTCCTGGCACTGGCTGCATTCAAGGGGTTTAGCCGAGGCCTGATCATGGCTTTGTTTTCCTTCGCGGCCCTGTTTATCGGTTTGGCCGCCGCATTGAAACTTTCGTCCACGGTGGCGAATTATTTCAGGGATGCTGAATCGGTGCCGTCACCCTGGTGGCCGGTCATTGCCTTCCTGGGTGTTTTCCTGCTTGCGGCGTTGCTGGTTCGGATGGCTGGATCCGCTTTGGAGAAAACGGTGGAAATTGCCCGCCTCGGCTGGGTGAACAAGGTTGGCGGATTTCTCATCTATGCCGTACTATATGTACTCCTGTACAGCGTCGTTCTTTTCTTTTTGGGCCAGATGAACCTGCTGACTCCCGAAATGAAATCCAAATCAACCACTTATCCCTATATTGAGCCCTGGGGCCCCTGGGCGATCAGCGGCCTGGGTACCATCATTCCGGCTTTCAAGGACGTTTTTGCAGATTTGCAGGGATTCTTTGAGAACCTAAGCACCAGGCTGGATTCCTGAAACGTTATAGGGATGATGGCACCATCCGGCTTTTTAAGTGGATGCGAAGTTTGATTTTCTTGGCTTCAGGGTCAGCGAATTGGATATAAAAAATTATTTTAGCACATGAAGGCATGATCATCCTGGCGGATTTTTGACCCTTGGTGATATTGCCCCGTAAATAGAATGCGCAGGGTCGGCTATCCGACCAATCGCTAATCAAGCCATATGAATTACGAAATCAAACAGGAAGGCAAGTTCAAATTCGTGGAGGCAGGAGAAGGGGAACCCCTGCTACTCCTGCACGGTCTTTTTGGCGCCCTGAGCAATTTCTCAGACCTGGTGGAATATTTCTGTACCAGGGGACATAAAGTGATTGTGCCCCTCCTGCCATTGTTTGAATTGGACCTGCTCCACACGACGGTGGGTGGCCTGGAAAAATTCGTCCACAAATTCATCGAGCATAAAGGATACCAGAATATTCACCTCCTCGGTAATTCCCTCGGCGGTCATGTTGCCCTGTTGCATGTGATCAAACATCCGGAACGGATCAAATCGATCATCCTCACGGGCAGCTCCGGCCTTTTTGAAAACGGCATGGGCGATACCTACCCCAAGCGCGGGGATTATGAATACATCCGGAAAAAAACGGAGCTGACCTTTTACGATCCCCAAACGGCCTCCAAAGAACTGGTGGATGAAGTGTATGGGATTGTCAATGACCGAATCAAGGCGATCAAGATTATCGCGCTCGCAAAAAGTGCCATCCGGAATAATCTTGGCGAGGAGCTTAATCAAATCAAACAGCCAACCCTGCTTATCTGGGGCAATAACGATACGATTACCCCGCCCTTTGTGGGCAGGGAATTCCAGCGACTGATTCCCAACAGCGAATTGCATTTTATCGACAAATGCGGCCATGCGCCCATGATGGAAGTGCCGGATGAATTCAACAGCATCCTGTACCAATTCCTGCAAAAACTCAACGAGCCTGCAGCGGTTAAGCAGTAACCGGCGTCTATATCTTTGTGTTTTGAACCATATCCGACATGTTTTGCGGCCAACTCATATCGTCCGATATACCCATGCAGGGTCTTCATGACCCCGTGGGGGTTGTATTGCACCAGATGGAAGAGATGAAACTCCGCCAATTACCTGTTTCAGATGAGGACAGGTTCCTGGGACTGATCTCTGAGGATGACCTGCAGGATGAAGAAGATGATACCAGGCTGGACAAGGTGCAGGATTACCTGATTAAATCTTTTGTTAAAGCGACCGATTATTTCCTCGTGGGCGTGAAGCTCAGCCACGTCATGGAACTGGATATCGTGCCCGTGTTGAATGAAAAGAATGAGCTGGAGGGCGTTATCACGCGGGACTCTCTTTTCCGGGAACTGGCCCGCATGACGGGTTCGGAGGAATACGGATCACTGGTGGTGCTGGAAATGGAAAAAATGGCCTACTCCCTGGGCGAAATCAACCGGCTGGTGGAATCCAATGACGCCGTCATCACACAGCTGAATACATGGGCAGACAGTAACACCCATATCCTTACCGTGGTGCTCAGGATCAATAAAGAAGAGATTTCTGACGTGGTGGCAACCTTTCAGCGTCATGATTATACCGTCCGGTATTACATGGGCGAAGAACTGTTCCGGAACGAACTCCAGAGCAACCTGGACCACCTGATGAACTACCTTAATATCTGAATCTTACCTTTTTGGAGCCACTTTTTTACTTATTTTAACGTTATCAGATCGGGTTTCCAGCCCATCCGGCCGGATAGCCTTACTTTTGCACACCATGCGTGCCTTGTGGACATACCTGATTAGTGGCGCCGTACTCTTGAGTGTACCCGGGTTTTCCCAGGTGCAGGAGTCCGGGTCAGAGGAGGCTGCATACCAGGATGCCGGCATCCTGCAGCAGACCCAGGTGACCGTTCGTAATATCCTGATCAAAGGCAATAAAAAGACCAAGACCTATATCGTTGAGCGTGAAATAATGCTCAAGACAGGTCAGTCCTACACGATTTCAGACATCCTCGCACAAATCCGCACCAGCCGGCAAAACCTGATGAATACTCGGTTGTTTGTAGACGCCACCGTAGACTTCACCCGTTGGGAAAATGACTCACTGGACATCGTTGTGGATGTAAAAGAGCGATGGTACGTGTTCCCGGTGCCCTATTTCAGGCCGGTAGACCGTAACTGGAATGTATGGATCAACCAGTATAAAGTGAGTATGGACCGCGTAAACTACGGTCTGAAGGTACAGGCGGCCAACGTGACCGGCCGCAACGACAAGGTCAATGTCTGGCTCCAGGACGGCTATACCAAGCAGTACGCATTCAGCTACTACAATCCCTTTGTGGATAAGAAACTGGTGCACGGTTTAGGCTTTGATGTGGCGTATTCAAAAACGCGGGAAATCAATTATACAACCCGGCAGAACCAGCAGGTGTTTTTCAAGGATGAAGACGGCTTTGTCAGGGAACAACTGTACATGGGCCTGGTATACTCCTACCGGAAGGGGTCCATCGCAAGGCACTATGTGGCGCTTGGACTTTTCTTCGACAATGTTGCCGATACCGTGCTCAACCTCAACCCGAAATTCTTCAACGCCGCGTCCAGCAACGCCATATATCCTGAACTCCGGTATCGCTACCAGTACCTCAACGTGGACTATATACCGTATCCCACAAACGGGTATTCGGTAGAATTTGATTTCGTAAAGCGAGGGGTGAGCGGCACCATGAACCTCTGGCAATTCAAGTTGAGGGCTGCCAAGCATTTTCCCCTTCCCTGGAAAATGTATTACAGCCTGGGCGGAGAGGCACACCTGAAACTGCCTTTCGACCAGCCTTATGTCAACCAGCCGATGCTGGGTTACGGCGACTCATACCTGCGGGGGATGGAGTACTACGTGGTGGATGGCGTGGCCGGCGGATTCATCCGGAACACCCTGCGTAAAGAGGTGCTGAGCGTCAAACTAAAAACGGGGCTGAAATCGAGAACCTACGGCACCATTCCTTTCAGGTTCTATACCAAGATATACGGGGACATGGGTTTTGCCTATAATAAAAACAACGTGACGGGAAACATGCTCACGAACAAGTTCCTCTATACCGGAGGTTTCGGACTGGATATCCTCACCATATACGATATCGTGCTCCGGTTTGAATACAGTTTCAACCAGCTCAATGAGCAGGCGTTTTTCTTTCATAAGAATGATTTTTAGAATTCAGTTCATGGTTCGTGGTTCATAGTTCATGGATAAGGCAGGGTTTCTGCCATGAACCATGAACGATGAACCATGAACCTCATCCATCAACATTTATCCCTAATTTTAAAATAATGAAAGTAGCCATATACAGCCGGGGCGGGGAAAGCGTTCAGGCTTCCGACCTGCAGAACCTGACCGATGAACTGACGAAGGCGCGGATCACACCGGTTATTCACCAGGACATTTTCCTGCAGGTGCGCCACGAATTGCAGCAGGCTGCTGATTTTGCCATGTTCACGGGTTCGGAGGAACTGGACGATACCTTTGATTGCGTGATCAGCCTGGGCGGCGACGGGACCCTGCTGGATACGGTTACGCTTGTCCGTAACAAGAACATACCGGTTCTGGGCATCAATTTTGGAAGACTGGGTTTCCTGGCCAGCCTGGGCAAGGAAAACCTGGAAGCCGCCGTACAGGCGCTGGTAAACCGGAATTATGTGGTGGACCAACGGACGCTGATCCATGTGGACGCCGACCTGCCGCTCTTTGGAGATACGCCCTACGGACTCAATGAATTCGCCATACACAAGCGGGATACCTCATCGATGATCAAGATCCATACATACCTGAATGGCGAGTTTCTGAATACGTATTGGTCGGATGGATTGATCGTGGCCACGCCTACCGGTTCTACCGGCTACTCGCTCAGTTGCAACGGTCCGGTGGTATTCCCGGACTCGGGCAGTTTCGTGATCACGCCGGTTGCGCCGCATAACCTCAATGTCCGGCCCATCGTGGTGCCCGATAATAATATCATTTCATTCGAAGTGGAAGGCCGCACAGACCAGGTGATCTGTGCCCTCGACTCAAGACGCGAAATCGTCAACCGAAAGATCCAGCTGGCCGTACGCAAGGAAGACTTCACCATCAGCCTTGTCCGGCTGCACGAAAAGAATTTCCTCCTGACCCTACGTGAAAAACTGGCCTGGGGGTTTGATACAAGGAACTAGGAGCATGTCTGCATGGCTTCGTCATTTTTATATTTTCCTTAAACATATTTGTGCTTCAAATACGTTTCTTTGCATATGCTCCTCAAAACCAGGCTCCTGTTTGTATCCCTGATTTTTTCCCTCGCGGCGCTTGCCCAACCGCAGGCCACGGTGTATGAAGGTGAATTCGGGATTACCCTGGGGGTGGCCCATTACTTCGGCGACCTGAATAACGAAGCGGCGTTCAATCGCCCCAAAATGGCTGTGGGCGGATTCTTCCGAAAGCAATTTGGCGGTTATGTAGGCGTGCGCATCGGCGCGCATTACGCACAACTGGGCTATTCAGACATTTACAGCGATATTGAATACCAGAAACGCCGCAACCTGAGTTTCAATACCAATATTTTCGAACTGGCCATCCAGGGCGATTTCAATTTCTTCCGCTTTGAACCCGGAAATCCCAATTACGCGTTCACGCCCTATGTAACCCTCGGTATCGGCATGTTCAGTTACGATCCTTATGCCTACCTGGACGGCCAGAAGCATTTCCTGCGCCCCCTGGGCACGGAGGGACAGAACTCTTCGCTCTACCCGGAACGGCAGCCATACAGCAATGTGGCTTTTTGTTTTCCCATCGGGATGGGCATCAAATACAACCTCCGCAACAATATCAATGTGAGTTTTGAAATTTCCCACCGTTTTACCAGTACCGATTACCTGGATGATGTGAGCACCACCTTTGCCGGCCCGGATGCCTTCCCCCTCCAGCCAAACGGGCAGCCCTCGGTGGCCTTTCTCCTCCAGGACCGCTCCTACGAAACCGGCGCACCCATCGGTGAAGCCGGCCGCCAGCGCGGATTCAGCGGGCAACGGGATCAGTACATCTTCGCGGAAGTGGGTATCTCTTTTGCCATCACTTCGTACCGCTGCCCTACGGCTACGCCGCGATAGGCGTGCCCTGGGATCCTGGAATATTTTTGTATTTTAGAGATACCTATGCTCAACGGGTTCCGTAACACCATCCTTTTTTTACTGGCCTTCTCTTGCCTCGCATCCTGCGTGAAGCAGGACAATCCGGACATCGCCACGGGGCTGTTGTTGAAATCGGTAACCTATACCTATATCCCGGATGCCATTTCCACAAAATATGAATACCGGTACGATGACATGGGCCGCCTGTTATATGTCGTGCCTGCAGGAAGGAACACCCACATGGTTCAACTATGACGCCGCGGGTATATTGCAGTCAACCCGGTTTGCCCGAAGAGATTCCGGGTACACTTTGTCAGGAAATGAGTTTCTGCAAGTCCAGAAGTGGAATGCCTTGACAGAATATATCATGTCAGACAGTAATGTGACCCAGGTGAAAGTATTTGCGGATTATTCGGGCAGGTCCTGGTTAAACGGCCAGGAACTATCGCCCGAGAAGGGTTCGCAAAGGGTAACCCTTGACGTACAATACAACAGTCAGTGGACCTATCCGGATTTTGGCATCAATGACTTTCTGATACGGGAAGGGTGGAGCAATGGCATAAGCTCCTGGATGCGATGGGCAACAAGCAGGCATTACCCTTCTTACACGAAGGTTACTGACGAATACCTTGGACCGAACGGAGACGTCGTCAGGCGCCACGTGGAAGAGATCAAAAATTATCAGGCATTCTTTACCCCGGAAGGCAGGCTCTCCCGGTTTACGTACCTCTTCGACCAGGGAAGGGAAACACAGATTGACTATGAGTATGGCCAATAATGCTGTCAGCTAAGCAAAAAACTCCCCCGGGCCCGCCAATTTTGACTATTTTTGCGCCCAAATCCCCGGCCAGCCAATGTCTGTAAAAGACCAGATCAACTTGGAAAAACTCCCCCGTCACATCGCCATCATCATGGATGGTAACGGGCGTTGGGCCGAAGAGAAAGGCCAGGACCGCCTCTATGGGCATTTCCATGGGGTGGAAAGCGTCCGGAATATCGTGGAAGGTTGCGCTGAACTGGGGATCGAATACCTGACGCTCTATGCCTTTTCCACCGAAAACTGGGACCGCCCGTTGCGGGAAGTGACTGGCCTGATGGAACTGCTGGTGGAAACCATCCGCAAGGAAGTGCCCACCCTGAATAAAAATAATATCCGCCTGCATGTGATTGGAGACATGTCCATGCTACCCGATTACGCCAAAAAAGCACTCGAGGAAGCGCTGGAGATGACCAGCCACAATACCGGGCTGAACCTGGTGATGGCCCTGAGCTACAGTTCCCGCTGGGAATTGGTGGAAGCGGTGAAAAAAATCGCCGTGGAAGTGAAGGAGGGACGGCTTGATCCGGCGCAAATAAGCCAGGATACCCTTGAGAAGTTCCTGGTAACCAGTGAGTTACCGGATCCGGAATTGATGATCAGGACCAGTGGGGAATATCGGATAAGCAATTTCCTTTTATACCAGCTGGCCTATGCTGAATTGTATTTTACGTCTACCCGATGGCCGGATTTCCGCAAGGAACACCTTTACGAAGCCATCGCAGACTTCCAAAAAAGGGAAAGAAGGTTTGGAAAAACAAGCCACCAGGTGCAGGATGATCAACCCGTAAACCCCTCAGTGACCGGATAGCACCGGGTTCTTTAACAAACCATTACACAAAAAGCCTTTATTTTGCCCCCTCGAAACAGCACCCGGATGAAGTGGATTTGTACGACGTTGATATGCGGCCTCCTTTTTTTGTCCGCCCATCCGGCATTTTCCCAAACTGATACGGTTCCCCCGCCTGCTTCCGTAAACCCGGAGCTGCTGGCCATCTATGAGGCCAAAGTACCCAAGAAATATGTCATCGCCGATATCAAAGTAAGTGGGAACGTGAAGTTCGATGCGGCCATCGTCATTTCCGTTTCGGGACTGGCCGTGGGCGATGAAGTGACCATTCCCGGTGGCGATCATTTCTCCAAAGCCATTACCCGGCTCTGGCAGCAGAACATGTTCACCAACATCAACATCTACATCACCAAACTGGAAGACCGGAATATCTGGGTGGAAATACAGGCCGTGGAAAGGCCCATGCTTTCCGATTTTAAATTCAAGGGCGTAAAGAAGGGTGAAGCCGATGAGTTGAATGACAAGGTAGGCCTGTTCAAAGGCAGGGTAGTGACCGATAACATGCGCATGTCCGCGATAGAAGCGATCCAGAAATTTTATACAGACAAGGGTTTTCCTGCCGCGCTCATCAAGCTTAATGAGATACCCGATCCCAATTCGCCCGGCCGCGTGATACTGGAATTTGACATCAACAAGGGGGTGAAAGTGCGCGTGGACCAGGTGCACTTTTTCGGCAATGATAAAGTGGAAGAAGCCAAGCTGAAGAAGAAGATGAAGGGCACCAAGGAAATGAGCAAGATCACGTTCTTTCCGGACAGCATCTGGAGTCCTTACGGCAGCGTGTAGCACATGACGAAAAAAGAGTATTGGGATCAGCGGGGATACCTCATTCCCAGTAAGACGTTTTTCGCCAATGCCAAATTCAACGAAAAGAAATACAGGGAAGACAAGGAAAAGGTCCTGGAGTACTACAACTCGCTGGGATACCGGGACGCGGTGATTGCGGCGGATACGCAGTATTACAATTCCAAGGGAAACCTCAATATTGCGATTAAGGTGGATGAAGGGAACCGCTATTATTTTGGCAATACCACCTGGAAAGGCAACACGAAATACACGGATAGCATCCTCACCGTGCTGCTGGGTATCAGGAAGGGCGATGTGTATAATATAGAGACCCTGAACAAGAAGCTGGGCAGGCAACTCTCGCCCGAAGGAGGCGATATCAGTTCCCTCTATATGGACAACGGCTACCTTTTCTTCCAGGTGGAAGCCGTGGAAACATCCGTGTACAGCGATACCATTGACCATGAAATCCGCATCCAGGAAGGTCCCCAGGCTACCATCAAAAACATTAATATCAGCGGGAACGATAAGACGAAGGAGTATGTGATCCGCCGCGAAATCCGGACCCTGCCCGGGGAGAAATTCAGTCGCTCAGACCTGATCAGGACCCAGCGTGAGTTGGCCAACCTGGGTTATTTCGACCAGGAAAAAATCGGCATACAGCCCGTACCAAACCAGGAAGACGGTACCGTGGACATCAACTATTCACTCGTGGAAAGATCTTCTGACCAGCTGGAACTTTCCGCGGGCTGGGGTGGTGGCATCGGCCTGACGGGTACACTGGGCGTGACCTTTAATAATTTCTCGCTCAAGAATATCTTTCATAAAGAAGCATGGGATCCCCTGCCGGCCGGCGACGGGCAGAAGCTGAGCCTGCGTTTCCAGTCGAACGGCCGTTTCTTCCGTTCGCTGAATTTCTCTTTCACCGAACCCTGGCTCGGCGGAAAGAAAAGGAATTCCTTTACCGTAAGCGTATTCAATTCCCGTTTCTCCAATGCATACAATCCCCAGACCGGGCTTTTCGACCGGAAATATTCCGATTCTTCATACCTGAAGACCACCGGTTTTTCCCTGTCGCTGGGTAAGCAGCTGAAATGGCCGGACGACTTCTTTACACTGGTATACACGCTGAGCTTTATCAACTATAATTCGCGCAACTACCCGATTTTCCCTGGTTTCAACAGCGGCACTTCCTCCAACGTCAACCTGAAGATTGCGCTGGCACGTTCATCCGTGGACCAGCCTATCTTCCCGAGAAGCGGTTCCAACTTCCTGGTCAGCGCGGCGTTTACGCCGCCATGGAGCCTCTGGCGTGGAATCAATGAAGCGGATATCTTCCGGCTCGTTGAATACCATAAATGGCGGTTTAACGCGGAATGGTTTGTGCCCCTGGGCAAGCCGCATGGGGAAGATAAAAGCCGCCAGTTCGTCCTGCGCATCGCCGCTAAATACGGATTTATCGGCCGCTATAACCCGGATATGCCCATCTCGCCCTTCGAACGATTCCAGGTGGGTAATGCCGGTCTGACCAACAACTTCGGCGTGCTGGGTTATGACATCATTGC
Organism: Chitinophagaceae bacterium; assembly: GCA_025455365.1. Taxonomy (GTDB): domain Bacteria; phylum Bacteroidota; class Bacteroidia; order Chitinophagales; family Chitinophagaceae; genus Pollutibacter. The sequence goes on from JALOMP010000105.1 coordinate 10,090, forward strand.
CCATCGCGGGTACCCGGTTTACCAGACATCAAATGTGAATGTGAACCCTGATATATCCCAGGCGACCACCTTCTTTACCATCTTCAACAAGTACACGATGGAGATGCGATATCCCTTCGTTACCAACCCCAGCAGTACCATCTATGGCCTGGCCTTTTTTGAAGCGGCCAACGGTTGGTACACGTTCAAGCGTTGGAATCCTTTCGAGCTGCGTCGTTCCGTGGGCGTGGGCGTTCGTTTCTTCCTGCCCATGTTCGGGTTGCTCGGTTTCGACTATGGTGTAGGGTTAGACAGGATCCGGCCAAACGGCAGGCTCCGGGATGCCAGTAGTTTCACCTTCATGCTCGGTTTCGAGCCGGAATAAGACAAGACGATTTCATTACCTAAATATGTCTGCCATGAAAAAAATACTCCTTTCAGCCCTGGCGATGACCGCAATTGTGCTGGTGGCCACCGCCCAGCGGTATGCCGTCATCGATACCAAGTATATCCTGGACAAAATGCCGGAATACAAGGAAGCCCAGAAGAAACTCGACCAGTTCAGTGAACAATGGCAGCAGGAAATCGAGGTAAAACAGCGTGACCTCGACAAGATGTACAGGAGTTATGAAGCAGAGCAGGTAATGCTGAGCGAGGAACTCCGTAAAAAAAGGGAGGACGAACTGTTTAACCGCGAAAAGGAAGTCCGGGATCTGCAGAAAAAGCGTTTCGGCTTTGAAGGGGACCTGTTCAAGAAGCGCCAGGAACTCGTTAAACCCTTGCAGGACAAGGTGTACAACGCGGTTCAGAAGCTTGCCGTAGCCCGCCAGTATGATTTTATTTTAGATAAAAGTGAAGGAATAACCGTTATCTTTGCCGACCCAAAACTGGACAAGAGCGATGATGTCCTGCGGGAAATTGGTGTTAAATAAACGCCAAAGGCTAACAGGAAGGACAACCGATTTAATCAAAAAAACAACTACCTAAAACAAAACAGACAGCAATGAAAAAACTCTTATTCCTGGGAATGATGATGCTGGGGCTTTTCGCAGCCAGCCAGGTATCCGCCCAGGCAAAAATGGCTTATGTAAGTGTGGATGAAGTGGTGCAGCTGATGCCCGAATACAAAAAAGCCATGGGCGAAATGGCGGCCTACGACAGTGCCCTCCAGATCAACTACGCTGAAACCGTAAAGGAACTCAACCGCCAGGACAGCATATTCCGCGCCGATTCCGCCAAATGGTCTCCGGCTATCCGCGGTGCCAACCGTGAGAAAATGAAAAAGCTCCTGACTGACCTGCAGGGATTCGAACAATCCTACCAGCAGCAGATGCAGCAAAAGCAGGAAGAACTGATGACGCCGGTGGCTCAAAAAGCCAATACCCTGATCAGCGATGTGGCAAAGACCAGCGGATATACCTATGTTTTCCGCAAGGAAGCCCTCCTGGTATACCCGGATGCAGACGACCTCCTGCCAGCCGTCAAGAAAAAATTAGGGCCAACGGCGGTCACGACGCCGCCTAAACCGGCAGGACGATAACATTAAAAAGGGACGCTGAGGCGTCCTTTTTTATTAGTTCATAGTTCATGGTTCATGGTTCATTGAGTTGCATTTAACCATGAACTACGAACTACGAACCATGAACTAATATCTTCCCTACCTTTACCCACCATGACCTCTTCCCCCATTGGTATCTTCGATTCGGGTTACGGCGGCCTGACGGTCATGCGGGAGATTGTTCGTTTGTTGCCTTCATATGATTATCTCTACCTGGGAGACAACGCGCGGGCTCCGTACGGCCCCAGGTCATTTGAAACCGTGTACCGGTATACCCTTGAGGCGGTGAACTGGTTTTTCGCCCAGGGATGCCCGTTAGTTATCCTGGCCTGCAATACGGCATCTGCGAAAGCCCTTCGAACGATACAGCAACACGACCTTCCGGAAATGGATGATCCCGGCAGAAGGGTCCTGGGTGTGATTCGCCCAACGGCAGAAGTGATCGGCCAGTTTTCACGAACCAGGAATATCGGGGTGCTTGGGACGGCCGGAACCGTGAGTTCCGAATCCTATCCGCTGGAGATCCACAAATTCTTTCCGGATATAGCGGTGTACCAGCAGGCCTGCCCCATGTGGGTCCCGCTGGTGGAAAACAGGGAATATGACACGGAGGGAGCCGACTATTTCATCCGGAAATGTCTTGGCCAACTGATGGCGCAATCGGAAAAGATAGACACCGTGTTGCTGGCCTGCACGCATTATCCCCTGCTCATGCCCAAGATCCTCCGATTCCTGCCCGATGGCGTCAGCGTGCTTTCGCAGGGAGATATTGTGGCGAAAAGCCTAGTTGACTACCTGCGCCGGCATCCTGAAATGGAAAGCCGGATCAGCTGGGCCGGTTCAATCGAAGCCCTTCCAGCCCAGCCTGCGGACAGAAAGGAAGGAGCGGGGGAACAAGCGCGACAAACGGGCGGGTCGTTAACCCGGGAAGGCCATCGCCATTTTTTTACAACCGATTCCACGGAAGATTTTGACCGGCACGCCAGCATCTTTTTTGGGGAGGAAGTCCGATCGGAACATGTAAATCTATAGAATCCAATTAGTTAGGTGGCGGAACCGCGGTCAAACAGGGAGGGCTATCGCTACTCAAAAATTTTCTCATCCCAGGGCGAGCCGATAACCCCTTTTTCCCTACCTTTGCCGTCCTTTCACAAATCCACGGGTGTGGTGACCTGTGGACTGACCGGAAACCTGGGCTGTTCTCCCGGCCCTTATTTCAGACAGTGAAAAAATAAAGAAACATGAAACGTACATTCCAGCGCCATACCCGCCGTCGTAAATCCGTTCACGGGTTCCGCAAGCGCATGCAGTCTGCCAACGGTCGCAAGGTCCTGGCAAGCCGTCGCGCCAAAGGCCGTCATAAACTGACCGTGTCCGACGAATTCAGGCAGAAATAAGGCCAGGCTTCGGTTTTAAAATATTGATAGCTCCGGTGATTTTCCGGGGCTATTTTTGTCTCATCAAGCCCGCCATTTGCCTGCCATCCACACATACGGAAAAACAGAAAGGCTTAAAAGCCGCAAACGCATTGAATCGCTTTTCAAAACCGGGAAGCGCATCCAGGTGCATCCGCTGCTTCTGATCTACCGATTACATGAAGAACTTCCACAACCCACGCTACAAGCCGGCGTAGGCGTCCGTTCAAAACAGTTCCGGAAGGCGGTGGACCGGAACCGGATCAAACGCATCCTCCGCGAGGCATACCGGCTACAGAAAGAACCGCTGCGCGCACGGGTCCTGGGCGGACAAAAAAGCCTCGACCTGTTTATCATGTATACCGGGCAGGAGATGCCGGTATATGCCGATATATTTACCAGGGCCGGGGAAGCCCTGCGAAAAACCATGGAGCGGTATGGAGAAGAACCATAAAAAAGAACCTTCCGGTAACACCGTGGAGGTATTTTCGGTCATGCGCCTGGTAAAGCAGGCCCTTGCCTTTCCCTTCATCCTGCTTATTCGCCTATACCAGCTGGTGATATCGCCTTGGATCGGTCCCAAATGCCGGTTTACACCCACCTGTTCGCAGTATGGCATCGAAGCCCTCCGCAAGCATGGCCCGGTCAAAGGTTTATGGCTGACCATACGCCGTATCTCCCGATGCCATCCCTGGGGTGGATCGGGCTATGATCCGGTTCCTTGAGAAGTACGATTTTAGATTTTAGAAGTTAGAAGTATGGTACAATATCACTTCTAACTTCTAAGATCTAAAATCTAACTTCTAAAGAATCTGCAGGAGATAGAAATAAATCGGAATGCCCACGACGAGGTTGAACGGAAAGGTAATGGCAAGGGCCATCGGGATGTAGAGGCCGGGGTCTGCTTCGGGTATGGCTAGCCGTAAAGCAGCCGGTACGGCGATATACGATGCGCTCGATGCCAGGATGGCCAACAAGAAAGCGTTTCCGTCTGAGATGCCGAGGCTGTGCGCGAGTATGATGGCAAGGCTGGCGTTGACCAACGGGATCAGGATGCCAAAAAGGGGCAGGAACCAGCCGCCTTTCCCGAAACTCCGGAACCTTTTGGCCGCGACGATTCCCATATCCAGCAGGAAGACTGCCAGGAAGCCCTTGAAAATATCGCTCGTAAACGGTTTGATGCCTTCGGCCTGTTTTTCATCGGATACGATCCCGATCACCAGGCTGCCGAGGATCATGAGTACAGATCCGTTGCTGAATGCCTCTTTCAGGATCTGCCCCACGGAATGATGGCCCTGGCCCTGCTCCGTATGGCTGAAAAACCGGATCAGGCTTACGCCGATAATGATGGCAGGCGATTCCATAAGCGCCATCGCCGCCACCATATGCCCGCCGAAGTCGATTTGCTTGTCGGCCAGGAAGCTGCTCGCCGTGATAAATGTTACCGCGCTCACCGATCCATAGGTAGCGGCGAGCGCGCCCGCGTTATAGACGTCCAGTTTTCGCCGCAGGATAAAGTAGCTGTAAAAGGGCACGATCACCGCCATGGCGATGGCCAGCCCGAGGGTCACCACCACTTCACGCGTCAGCCCGCTGTGGGCAAGTTCCATCCCGCCTTTAAACCCGATCGAGAAAAGCAGGTAAAGGGAGAGGAACTTGGATATCTGCGGGGGAATCTCGAGGTCTGAACGTATCATGGCCGCCACGATCCCCAGTATAAAAAAAAGCAGGGTGGGGTTCGTGAGGTTGCTGATGATGATTTCCGGGTTCATTCTTGCCGGCCCCGGGACTATTTTTTACTGAAACGTTCCGAAACCTTATTCCAGTTCACCACGTTCCAGAAAGCATTCAGGTATTCGGCCCGGCGGTTCTGGTATTTGAGGTAGTAGGCATGTTCCCACACATCCACGCCCAGCAGGGGTGTGCCTTTTATTTCGGCAACATCCATCAGCGGGTTGTCCTGGTTGGGTGTGGAGCTGATCTCAAGCTTTCCTTCTTTGAGGATCAGCCAGGCCCAGCCGCTGCCGAAGCGGGTCATGCCGGCGTTGTTGAATTTCTCCTTGAAAGCGTCAAAGGATCCGAAAGCGCTGTTGATGGCATCCGCCAGGGCGCCGGAGGGAATGCCGCCGGCATTGGGGGCCAGGCTTTCCCAGAAGAATGTGTGGTTCCAGTGCCCGCCACCGTTATTGCGGACAGCCGGGGAGATGGTTCCCGCAACGGCTACCAGTTCTTCCAGCGATTTGTTCTCGTAGGGTGTGCCTGCAATGGCCTTATTCAGGTTGTCTACGTAAGCCTGGTGGTGTTTGCCATGATGGATCTGCATGGTCTGTGTGTCGATATGGGGCTCCAGCGCATCGTGCGCGTATGGGAGGGGTGCTAAGGTGAATGGCATGATATACTGTTTAGGAATGATGAAATAATCCGTCAGGAATAAAAAACAAATGTAGGGACGGAAGGTTTAATCCCGGTTTTGTTCTTGCCATCCGGTTCCACTTTTTCCCGTTTTCATAAATGGCCTCCGGGAGTATGGGGGATATCCGGTGTTTTTCGCCACCAGGGTTCCGGTCTAATGGGGTACCCATCCCGGAATGGGATACAAGGTATGCCATTTTACACCACTGCCCGGCCGTAAACCCTTCATGCCTTTTCGGTACTTTTATGCCCGATGACAGATGAGTACTATATGAACCTGGCGATGCGGGAGGCGGAAAAGGCCTATGAGGAAGGGGAAGTTCCGGTAGGGGCGATTATTATCGTTGGCGAAAGGATCCTGGCCCGGGGGCATAATATGGTGGAAAAATTGAACGATCCTACCGCCCACGCGGAGATCATCGCCCTCACGTCCGCCTTCAATCATTTGGGTGCCAAGTATCTTCCGGAAGCCACCCTCTATGTTACGGTGGAACCATGCCTGATGTGCGCAGGCGCCTTGTACTGGAGCAAGATCGGCCGGATTGTCTGGGGCGCCGACGATGAGAAAAACGGTCACCTCCGCGTAACCGGGCAGACCTGGCCCTTCCACCCGAAACGACCGTAAAAAAAGGGGTTCTGAAGGACGAGTGCGCGGCGTTGATGAAGGCGTTTTTTAAAGCAAGAAGGATTTAAATAAGTTCATGGTTCGTGGTTCATGGTTCATGGTAATCTGGACCTGCCATGAACTACGAACCATGAACTATGAACCAACATGTGTTTCTACAACGGCATAGACATCAACCGCGCAGAGCATATCAAGCTCCTGAAGATCGAAAAGGAAATCAGGCAGTATAAGGATTTGCTGCACCGACCGATGCAAAGCGGCTTTGCTTTCGGCAGCTGGCCGGTGGTGAAGCCGTTGACTGGTGGAAAGGACATCGAACTGGTGTTCATGCATTGGGAACTGATACCCTTTTATATCCGGACCCTGGCAGAATTGGAGCATTTCCGGAAAGGAGGCCTGAATCCCAAGACAGGTAAAAAGGACCCGCCCCGCAATACCCTGAATGCCATCGGCGAGGAAATGCTGGAGAAAGTCAGTTACAAACAGGCGGCGTTGAAGAGACGTTGCCTGGTACTGTCATCGGGCTTTTATGAATGGCGGCATTTTACGCCGCCCGGAACGTCGAAAGACATCGCCTATCCCTATCACATCAGGGTGAAGGACAAAGAATATTTCTACATGGCCGGCATCTGGCAACCCTGGACCGACCAGGAAACAGGGGAAACCATCGAGTCTTTCGCGATCGTTACCACGGCAGCCAATGAACTTATGGCAACCATCCATAACAGGAAAAAGCGCATGCCCCTGATCCTGCCGGATGAACTCGCCTGGGAATGGATCCAGGACGGCCTGTCCCCGAAACGCATACACGAAATCGCCCAATACCATTTCCCGGCGGACTCCATGGAAGCCTGGACCATTCGCAAGGATTTCCGGGAACTCGATGAACCCCGGGAGCGGGAGGTGTATGAGGAATTGCCGGCATTTTCTTATACTCTCACATAAATCTTCCGCCTGTCCATGAACCATCCTGCCAGCCAGCAGGTGAGCATCACCGAAAGGGCGAACAGGAGTGAGCCGAATGAACCCGG
>JALOMP010000106.1 GCA_025455365.1 Chitinophagaceae bacterium
ATAGGTGCTTACACCCACACCGGCACCGCCTGTTCCAAAATACAGACCGCCACCGGCACCCTGTACGGCAGACATCAGGTCGGCCTGCAGTTTGATGCCAACTTTCTCGGTCGCCCAAATGGTGGCGCCACCCTTGATGCCCCATGCGAATTTGGTCACATCATCGCTGTCTCCATTCTCCGCTTTACCGCTGATGAATGCCGCCCCGAGATTACCTCCAAAAAAACCTTCCACCTTGCTGCCGGGCTTGCGCAGGTAGCGGTTACCGCCAATGGTCAGCCAGTTGACGGCAAGATCGATTTCCGTTGTCCGGGCACCCCCGATCCCACCATTATAATAGGTGATGGGTGTCTTGGTGTCCTGCCGGAGATACATCAGTTCAATGCCATAGGCGGGATGCGTCATATACTCCGCGCCTACGCCCCAGCGAAGCCCGCCCTGAACTTTACCTTCAAAATAGGCAACGCCACTGTATGCCTCCACATGATCGTCAAACACATACTGTGCGTAGCCGTTCAGGCGAAAATTTTGCGCGGACGCAACCAGGGAAAACAGGAAGAAAACGGATACACTAACAAATAATTTTTTCATTTCGTAATTGTTTAGTTCTTGAGATTAATTCCCCTTCTTACGCTCGATTTCTCCAATGAAGGGGATGGCGTCCTGCACTTCATAGCGCACAAGGGTCTGGAAATAAGATTCGAGTTGCAGGTATTGCGCTGCTTTCAGCGGAGAAACAGCCTTGGACATTTTTTTGAAATATTTCTGCTGCAACTTGGTATTGGCCTTGTCATTCTTGATTACACGCTTGATCAGGCTCTTGGCCTGGTCGTCCGTCAGCTGTGCATACTGGGATGCGTAATCGCGGATAATCTGGAGACGCTCCCGTCCCAGGCCGCCGCGCTGGTTCTGGTATTCATCATACAGGGGCCAGAACTTCGATGACTGAGCATCGGTCAATCCCATATACTCCTTTACCAGGTCTTTCTTCTCCGACTTAAGCGCATCTTTAATGTATTTCAACTCGTCGTCGGATGCAATTTGTGCCTGCAGGAACGAAAATGTCAAAAGGGCAAATAGCGAAAAAAGGATCTTTTTCATAGCGATCTTTTATTTAGAGTGATTAATTACTTAAACCTGTCATTCATGTCCCGCTTCATGCGCGCCATCAGGATTTCCGCATATTCCCGGCTGAAGGAACTGATCTTCGAAGGATTAGTGGCCTCGCTCTGGGCTGCCCAGACCATCCCTTCCGTGGTTGCGTCAAATACATTCGCCTGCATGAAATAGGTCTTGTCGGTGGTGTAATACCCTGGGTTGGAGTACATCGCCGGGTACATATACCCGTAGTATCCGCCGAACCCATACCCTCCATAGCCTACGTAGGGTGAATAACTGGTCGTGCCCGGTACATAGCGGGTTTCACTGTTCTGATCCACCAGGGCAACGGTAAAGATGGCATCGCAACCAGCCTTGCGCACCCTGTCCAGGATGATGTTTTTATCAACCGGCGCGTTGTTGCTGGTAAAATTTGGCTGGAAGAGTTCGCTGCTTTTCAGGTACTCAATGCCCATGGATTGGGCCGCTTTGGCCAGGTCCTGCTCGATGATGCCCTTGTAAGAAGGGTTTTGAACCATGGCAGCAATAAATATTTTCTTGTAATTAGGCTTCTGCTTCACTTCAGGATTAAGCCACGAACTGGTTACCCTCTGGGAAGGTCCACAGGCCACAAGCAGGAACAACATGGATGATAGTAAAAAGGGCAGTTTTTTCATGTTTTGTTTTAGTGTTTGGCCGTAAAGGTACGGGGGGAATTCATTCGCCAAACCTGATAATTTGTAAAAAGCCCTTTTTTCAGCCTGACTTCATTTATTTATACCGCTTGTGATTGAGTACCCAGCGAATGGAATAAGCCGCATTAGACCAGCTCCAGCGGTTGGTGCCAACGATGATCCAGGTAGGCATCCAGTCAACACTCATGGTGATGGGTATTGATTTCAGGCGCCAGTCGAAGCCAGCTACGCCCGTGGGTCCGAAGTAGAACTTATCGCCAAAGATGGCCGTCGCGCCCAGGCCAAACTCCGCGCTTAGCTTCTTGCTGCCGGTGAGGGGCGCCAGTTTTTCCCATAAAGCGGATACGTTCACACCATCCAGCGCATTGTCGAAATTCCAGCCGCCGAGAAACTCGATGGCAGACGTATTATACCGGCTGTACTTTTTCAGGGTCACCCCGGTGGCACCGCCAAAACGGGCGCCTGCGGCCCATTCACCGCCCACGGACCCCTTCTGGGCATACAATTCTCCGAAGAATCCTACGGATAAAAGGCAAAGGACGAACGATAACCATTTTTTCATGCTGCGTGTTTTTTTAAGTTAATGGAGAAATAAAGGGATACCGGCCCATTGTAACCCCCGGGGCCTTGAGGATGGCAAATCACCCGACCCTGGATGCTTACCAGTGAGCAAACCTATCGTTTCGGATCATGATCTTAGTGTAAACCAGGGCCTTATTTGTCTGCTATTATAAAATGAAACATGGTTCGCCCCTGTATGATATCGATCATACTTCAGTAAAATAGATCAGGTGAATTTTGTACCGTAAGATTGTTTAAATGTCCGCCATGAGAAAAGAAGAATTCCTGCACGAACTGATGCGTGCCGTCGACCAGCAGGGTAACCTTCCAATCTATGATTTTACGGCCGATAGATTCACAACGGAAAGCGAGATCTTCTCACAGAGCAGGCTTTGGGCCAACCAGCTGGTCCGCGACAAACTGGCCCGGTATGTGGACCCGGAACATACCATCCTGCAGTTGACCAATTTTGGAAGGTACTGGGCGATCAAGGGAGGATACCTGATCTTTCTCAAAGACAGCCAGCGGGAAAAGGAAATGCATAGCCAGCAATCCAAGGAAGAACTGATAGAGGCCCGGCTCCGGCTCACCCATTACCGGCTTTGGGGATTCTGGCTTAGCCTGATCATATCGCTTATCGGCTTCGTGCTTTCACTGTTCAACCTCTACCTGATCCTGGGCAAAGGCTTGTCTAAATAGGTCGTATTATTTCCCGATCCCATAGTACTGGCCGGCGGGTACGCGAAATACCCGGTTTCGCTGGTATTGGTTGAACTGGTTATGGGCCTCCGGGTGGGTCTGGGTCCATTGCTGGTACGCAACCATATTTGATACGGCACCGAACAACCACTGGTTATATGCCTCGTACATCCCTTCGCGTACCAGGTATTGTTGCTGTTCAAATATCCGGCAAGGAAACCGGGAAGCATATTGCTCAAACCAATCGAGTATGAACCTGGTACGGATCATCACCAGGCTGGCAGTAGTTATACCCTGGCCGGCCAGGGGTGCCTGCCTGTTCAGGGTTTCCAGGTATGCTTCTTCAAAGGGAGTTTTCTTTCTCGCATCGTACTGCCTGAATACGTCCGACTGCGTGAAGAACTTCTTGTAGGATTCCACGAGTAACATCTTGATCTCCGTCGTCCGGTTGGAATAACTCTCCAGGTTCACGAAAATTTCACCATACACCAGCGACCAAACCTTGTCTGCCTGCGCAAAATAAAACTTGGCGGCATGAAAATAATTACCGGAATAAGAAGGATCAAGACGAATACCGCTTTCCCAGGCGCTGATGGCATCTTCGGGTTCTTTTTTCGCCCAGAGTATTTCTCCCAGTTCACTGTGCAGGGCACCGCTGTTGGGAAATTTCTTCAGGCCGTTCCGGTATGTCTTTTCACAGTCCCGGACTTCCTCAATGGCCCTGTAGACGTTGCCGGCTACCTGGAATGTACGTACCTGCGCGTCTTCCCGTTCAACCAGCGGCTTGATGGTTGACAGGGCGCTTTTGTAATCCCTTTGCAGGTACTGGACATAGGCAATATCCGTCAGGATATCAATATTCTTCGCATCCTGCTGGAGGGCGCGGTTCAAAATGAGCATGGCGTTGGCGTAATCCCCCTGGCGCTGGAAAGTCTGCGCGGTTTGTCTCAACTGGGCGATGTCCTGCTGGGCAACCGCGGTACCCTGAAAGAACAGCACTGCCAGCAGGAAGGATAACACGGTAAGGCGCACTCGAAGTTTTATTTGCAGGGACATGTTCAGTCTTTAATCAGGTGTGTCAACAACCCATCGCGGAGTTTGGGCTCGAACCAGGTGCTTTTGGGAGGCATCACATTCCCGCTGTCCGCGATGTCAAACAATTGCCGGATGGAAACCGGATAGAGGCTGAATGCTACAGCCATCTCGCCACTGTCTACCCTTTTCTCCAACTCGGCCAGCCCACGGATGCCGCCCACGAAGTCAATCCGCTTGTCTGTTCGCTGGTCGCGTATATCCAGGATCTTGTCCAGCAGGTTATGAGAGAGTATGCTGACATCCAGGATGCCAATCGGGTCTTCCGTCCAGGTACCATCCCTTGCCGTGAGAATGTACCACTGCCCGGCGAGGTACATGCCGAATTCATGCAGCTGCGCGGGTTTCACGGCTTCCACGCTCAGGGTGATCATAAAGTCATCCTGCAGCGCGCTGATGAAATCTTCCGTGCTGAGTCCGTTCAGGTCTTTCACCACCCGGTTATAATCCATGATCTCCAGTTGGCCGGCAGGAAAGAGGGTGGTGAGAAAGTAATCGGCACCGGGAGGCGCAGCGTCGCCCAGGGCTTCCCGCACTTTGGCGGCTGATGCAGCCCGATGGTGACCATCCGCGATATACGTACAAGGAACTTTGCTGCTGAAAATGCCGGTGATGCTTTCTATCACGTCCGCATCATCCACAACCCAGATGGTATGACGTACCGCATCAGCAGCGGTAAAATCATAAGCAGGATCATGGGAGGATACCCAGCCGGAAACGAGTGTATCCATCTCCGTTACATTCTCGTAGGCCAGGAATACATTCCCTGTCTGGGCACCGGTAGTGCGGATATGATTGATGCGGTCATTCTCTTTTTCCGGGCGGGTGAATTCATGTTTTTTGACGAGTCCCTGGTTATAATCGTTCACGGAAGAAAGGCAAACCAGACCTGTCTGGCTCCTTTTTTTCATGACGAGCCTGTAGATATAGTAGCAGGGTTTGTTTTCGCGGACCAGGACGCCTTTTTGTTCCATCGCCTTCAAGGTATCCCTTGCTTTTTCATAGACGAGGGCGGAATAGGGATGCACATCCGCAGGGAGGTCGATTTCGGATTTGGTCACATGGAGGAAGGAATATGGGTTGCCAGACGCCGCCTGCCTCGCTTCTTCACTGTTCAGTACATCGTAGGGAGGCGAAGCCACCTGTTCGGAAAAACCAGGCGCGGGACGAAGGGCACGGAAAGGCGCGATATGGGTCATGGATACAAAATTTAGATCAACAGATGCATGCAAATCAATTAATGCCGGCCGGCAAAATCCTTCATCAGGTCTGTAATGGCCACCACACTCTCCAGGGGCAAAGCATTGTACAGCGAAACCCTGAAGCCGCCAACACTCCGGTGCCCCTTGACGCCTACCATGCCTGCATTTTTACATGCAGCGAGGAATTCCTGTTCCAGCGACGGCTCGTCCATTACAAACACGACATTCATACGGCTCCGGTCTTCCTTTTCAACGGTTGGCCTGAAATGCGGGATCTCATCGAGGGTACGGTAGAGAAGTTCTGCCTTGGCGATATTTTCCTTCTCGATGGCCGCCACGCCGCCACGGTTTTTCAGCCAGCGCAGGGTGAGCAGGCAAACATAGACAGCAAAAACAGGTGGTGTATTCAGCATTGATCCGCTCTCAATATGCTGCCGGTAATCCATCATCGACGGGATCTTACGGCCGGTTTTGCCCAGGATTTGCCTGTCCACCACCACCAGGTTCACCCCGGCCGCGCCGATATTTTTCTGGGCACCCGCATATATCAGCGAGAACCGGTTGAAGTCCATCACCCGGCTGAGGATATCACTGCTCATATCCGCCACCAGCGGAACGGGGCTATCCGGTATTGCATGCATTTCCGTACCCTCCACGGTATTGTTGGTGGTATAGTGGAAATAGGAAGCGTTTCCGGGAATGTGGTATCCTTTCGGGATATAGGTATAGTTGCGGTCTTTCGAACTGGCAACTACGTCCACCTGCCCAAAATGCTTTGCTTCCTTAATGGCCTTGGTTCCCCAAATTCCGCAATCCAGGTAGGCAGCCGTGGCACCGTCATCGAGCAGGTTCATCGGAACCTGGAAAAACTGCGTGGATGCACCGCCGTGAAGGAAAAGCACTTCCTTGCTGTCATCCAGGTTCATCAGTTCTCGAACCAACTGGATCGCCTCCTGCATGACCGATTCAAACAGGGGTGTACGATGACCGAATTCCAGTATGGAAAGCCCTGTGCCGTTAAAATTGAGTACCGCCCGGCTGGCTTCTTCAAAAACCTCCCGGGGAAGTATGCTGGGGCCGGCGTTGAAATTATGTATCATGAATGGTAGGTCCGGTGAATGGATTCAGGCCCGCAAAAATAGCCCTTTTGCCCTTCCCGGCACAGAAGAATATGGGTTGCTAATCGTTGCACGAGCGGCCCTTCAAACGGTCATTCATCCATGCCTTCTGCAATGATTCCCATTCCGCCCGGTCCGATGCCGTGAAATCCTCCCCGGAAAGGCCGTTAAGGTCTGGCTGCCCGGCATTTACCCAGGCCGTATACCAGCAGGAAGCCACCGCGTAGACCGATTGCCGCATACGCCGTTCCACCATCCCCTTGAGCATTCGGTGGTATTGATCCGAGTACCCGGCTGCATATTGCCGGACCACCGAACCGTTGCGGAATTCAAAGGAAAACTTACGATCGGGCGATATGCGGGCGGACAGCTCCCTTTCCACCCTCAAGACGGTATCCGATGCTGCCGCACTTTCAAGTACCCGGGACCAGACAAAGCCCGGTACTTCCGCAAGGTATCCTGCCCTGCCTACCAGGAAGTCAAATGAAGATGCCGCGAATAATTCAGGAATGCGGCTCTCCCAGAAGCCATGGATTCCCTGCTGGCCGGTAAACTGGCCGTTGTGGTTGCTACAGGCGTGAAGGGGCACATGGATGTCTGAAAGATAATGTCCGAGGTCCGCGGAATATTTGAGAATCAGCGGCCGGTTCCCGGATTCAAATGCCTTGGTGAGCCGCTGCATCATGCGAAGGATCCACCAAGGGGCGATGCCATGGCGTTGCAGGCTGTCTTCCCCGAATTTTGCGCAGGCCGCTTCCCAGGAGCGCGGTAAATCGGGAAACGGATATTCGCCATACCGATCCAAATCGATAAAATGTCTCGGCCCTTCCTCGGGCACGGCGTAGCGCCGTTTATCCGGGTCCACCGCGTGGTCCGACAAAAAAGCGATTTCCTTTTTATACAGTCCCAGCATGCCGGGCGGCAACAGGAATACCGCGTAGTAATTGACCTGGCGATGGGCGTAGAACCCCCAGCAGAAGCATTGTTTGGTCATCGCCATAAACAGAAACATCCATACACACTTTTTCATGATTCACTGGTATATGTTCATGGTTCATCGTTCGTGGTATTCACCTCCCACCTCTCACCTCCCACCTCTCACTTTTCACCTCTCACTTTTCACTTCCTCATCTTCCAACTGCGTCACCCCACCGGAAATGGCAAATTTCATGGCGTCCGCCGAGCTGATGTCCGTCAGCAGGCGAACCCGGTCCTTTTTTACCAGGTACACATGGCCGGCAAACGCGTAGGATTGAGGCAGGTAAACGGCCATGTGTTCATGGAGCCCGAACTCATGCAGTTCTTCATGGGTGATGAACCCGATACGCCAGACATCCGGCGCTTCAATGGACACGAGTACCGCCTTGTCGAATTTCCGCTTGTTCCCGGCGAATGCTTCGAAGAAATCCTTGAGGGTGGAATAAATGATCTTGACCCCCGGGGTGCGCTCCAGGATGCTGTCGAACAGGTCTACCAGTTTCCCCACGATGAAAGAGGAAGATATATACCCCACCACCATCACAATAAAAAGCACCACCAGGAAACCCAGCCCGGGGATCCTTTTCGGTAACCCGAACTCGTCCAGCCCGAACAGGGCAGGGAAGAGCAGGTGCAGGAGGTTCGGAAGGATACTGTCTATGAAATTGAACAGGGAAACGACCGCCCAGGCCGTAATGGCAATCGGCGCGAGAATGATAAGACCCTGGAAAAAATACTGGATCAGCTTGGACAGCAGCGATTGTTTCATGATGGATGATTCCCGGCAAAAATAGGTATTCGGCAACGGGACAGGCCCCGTAAAATAGCGGGAACCGGATGTTTAAATCCTGCCCCCCGGCTATGAAGAAAATGTTATGAATGGCGATTTTTCCTTATGGAAACTTGAATCACAAATAAAGTTTCCATAGTTTTGCGCTCCAATTTGGTCAAAATATGGAAATCAGGGATAGAATACTGGAGAAAACAACCGAATTGTTCATGCGTTACGGCATCCGATCCGTATCGATGGATGACATCGCGGCGCAGCTGGGGATATCGAAAAAGACGATTTACCAGTCGTTTGCCGACAAAGATGAACTGGTGGATGCCATCATTGAAGCGGATATACACCGGATGCAGGATGAATGTGGC
>JALOMP010000107.1 GCA_025455365.1 Chitinophagaceae bacterium
CTGCATTTCCTGTCAAAAGACGGGATGGAATCATCCAATTTCCCCGCTATTTGATGAGAATGTTTATTTGTCGGGCAAAACGGCGTTTTTTTGAAGCAGGTATTGGTAGATTTCAACCTGTGACCGTATTTTCTTCCCTTTGCGCCGGACGTATTCGTTCTGAAGTTGATTGTCCAGGCGCCTTGCCTTTACATTATCCATGAGTTGAATGGCCAGGATGCCTTTCAGTTCCTCGATGATGCCAGGCTCATGAACCTGCACGCCCACTTCCACCCGGTGGTCCAGGTTCCGCAGCATCCAGTCTGAGGAGGATATAATCACAACTTCGCTGCCGCCGTTGTGGAAAATCAATACCCGGGCATGTTCCAGGTACTGGTCCACAATACTAACGGCATAAACGGCCTTTTTGAACTTCTTGTTTTCCGTATACATGCAGCATATTCCGCGGACAATCATTTTGATTTCCACACCCGCGGTTGCCGCTTCATAGAGTTTCAGGATCAAAATCTCATCACTGAGCGAATTCAGCTTTATGACCATCGATGCGGGCTTGCCTGCCTTCGCCTGCCTGATCTCCTGATTGATGAGTTTAATGATTTCCCGGCGCATAAACATGGGACTGACCAAGAGGTTCCGGCACATACGCAAAAATTTCAGCCCCGTTTTTGGCTTTTCAAGGTAATTGAATACCCTGTTGACATCAGCCATGATAGCCCGGTTCGCCGTCAGCAGGCAATGATCGCCATATATTTTTGCAGTATCCTCATTCAGGTTACCCGTACTCACAAAACCGTAGTGAATCGTCCGGTTACCCTTCCGTTTTTTAATCAGGCAGATCTTCGCGTGTACTTTGGTGTTGGGTATGCCCACCAATACCCGTACGCCTTCCTCTTCCAGTTTCTTTTTCCATTCCAGGTTGTTTTCTTCATCAAAACGGGCCCGCAATTCCAGGACTACGGTTACATCCTTGCCATTGCGAACGGCATTGATCAGTGCGTTCACCACTTTGGAATACTGGGCAAGGCGATAGGCCGTCAGTTTTATCGTGGTTACATCCGGATCGATGGCCGCTTCACGGAGCAGGTCAATCAGCGGATTGAAGGAATGATACGGGAAATGAAGCATGATATCCTTTTTCAGGACAACATCGGTCATCCGGGAAACGCCATTCAGGGCCGGGTGCATAAAAGGCTTGCGGCGCAGGGGATGTCCATGGAATACTTCGCCTGGGAATTCCATGAAATGGCGGAAATTATGGATCCTCCCGCCTGGGATCAGGTGGTCTTTTTTGGAAAGGCCCATCCGCCTGATCAGGTATTCGAGCAAACCGGGATCTATTTCCCGGTCATACACAAAACGCACCGGCTTTCCCTTGCGTCGATTTTTAATGCCTTTTTCGATCTTATCGGTATAGGAGAGAGGCTCATCATAGTCGATGTCGAATTCCGCATCCTTGGTGACCTTGATGATATGTGCGATGAATTTTTCGTACCCGAAATAAGCGAAGATCTTCGGCAGGTTGAACCGGATAATGTCTTCCAGCAAGATGATATGGTGTTCCCCGTGCCGGGAACTGGGAAGTATGACAAACCGGGATACCGCCCTGGTAGGCACTTCAATCAATGCGTATTTGCGATGGTAAGCGGAATCCTTACGGGACATGACCACGCCCAGGTAGATGGATTTCTCCCGCAGGTATGGGAATTGTGGAATGCTTTCCACCATCAGGGGGATCACATTGGGTCGAACCTGCTCTTCAAAAAACGTGGAAATGAATTTCTGCTGGTCGCGGCTCAACTCCTTTTCCGTCAGCAGGAATATTTTCTCCCGCTTCATTTCCAGCAGGATATTCTGCCAGATCCTGTTGAATTCGCTTTGCTGATCCAGGACGATGTTCTGGATTGAATCGAGGATTTTCTGCGGGGATTGTTCGAGATGCATGCGCGCCTTCTGCCCAAAACGGATCATCCGTTTCAGGGCTGCCACGCGCACCCGGAAAAATTCATCAAGATTATTGGAAAAAATGCCCAGGAACTTGATTTTGTCCCGGAGCGGAACTTCCGGATCAGATGCTTCCTGGAGAACGCGGGCGTTGAAAGCAAGCCAACTGATGTCTCGCGCAATGATTTTGGGACTGGATTTGAGCATACGTGTACTCATGACCGTAAAGATAAAGACGCCGGCAGCGCGGCCATATTATATTTTACAGCGACCTGATTTTTTGAATCAGGTTGCTGGTGGAATAACCTTCCACGAGCGGAATGGTAACCACACGGCCTCCATGCTGCCGCACGACATCCGATCCAACAATGGTTTCCGGATCATAGTCCCCGCCTTTTACCAGGACATCCGGCAGGACCTGGCTGATGAGTTCCAGGGGAGTGTCTTCAGAGAAAATGCATACCGCATCCACCATGCTCAGGGATGCAAGCATGAGGCTTCTGAAATCTTCATTGTTGACTGGTCTTTCGGGACCCTTGAGACGTTGCACCGATGCATCTGCGTTGACGCCGATGACCAATATATCGCCCTGTTCGGCGGCTCTTGACAGTACTTCCAGATGACCCTGGTGGAGGATGTCAAAGCAGCCATTGGTAAATACCACTTTTTTGCTGAGCAGGTGCCAGCGGGATACCATTCTGGTAAGTTCGTCCCGATCGACGATTTTATTCGTTACCTGGTTGGACGCTTTCATGTTTTTTCCGGTTATAGATAGGCAGAATAAGGAGGCATATCAGGCCAGCCACGAGCACCATGACGGTTTGTACAGCCCATAAAAGCCAGCCGTACGCGAGGCCGTTCACCGCGTCGATGCCATACAGGACCAGGGATTTCTGCACGGCCAGCTGGTAGGCGCCGATACCACCCTGGGTGATAATCATCGCCAGGCTTCCGGTAGAAAGGATGGTCAGGGAGGGGGTAAGGCCCAGGTGTGCAACGGATTCCATCGCCAGGAACCCCAGGCGGATGCTCATCAGGTACATCGTCCAGATGAAAATGGTGTGTGCTATGAAGGCGGCTTTTCTCTGCACATGCCGTACACTGGTCAATCCCTGCCATACACCTAGAATGAGGGCGCGGATTCGACTGACGACTTTATTCTCCGGAAATCTCATAAAAACCCACCTCAGGAGGAAAAAGAAAACCACAAGCGCCAGGAACGACAGGAAAAGCCCCATATAGCCTGAGATGCCCCCTTTGGCATCATAAGCCTGCCGAAGTTCCCCTAAAATATAGGGTCCCGCGATATCGGTCTGGACCAGGATGGTTGCGATAATAATGACCACCAGGCAGAGAAAATCGATGGCCCTTTCGGCTACCATGGTGCCAATGACCTTGTCAACCGGTGCTTTTTCATATCGCGCCAGGGTAGTGCATTTCATCACCTCCCCGAGGCGCGGGACGAGCAGGTTAAAGAAATAACCGAGCATGACGGCGAAAAAAGTATTGGTGGTGGTGGGCCTGATCTTTAACGGTTCCAGGAGGATTTTCCACCGGAGTGCGCGGCTGTAGTGGCTGAGCATCAACATAACCATGGCCGGTATTACCAGCAGGTAATGGGCTCCCCGAAGCGTTTCCTTTAATTGATTGATTTCCTGCGGCGTCAGGCTCCGGGTTGTCCACCATATCAGGAATATTCCCAGCCCCAGGAAAATGACGTACTGCAATATGACTGAAAAGATTTTTTTCATGAACCCAAAGGTTAGCAAGGGTTGAGGGTCAGATTTGGTTTCCATCCTTGGGGAAAACGACCCAGGGTTTAAAGCCCCGGGCTTCTTCAAAGTCCATCGTGGCATATGAAATGATGATTACAACATCGCCTACCGCACCCTGCCTGGCCGCCGGTCCATTCAGGCAACAAACGCCAGAGCCGCGTTTCCCCCGGATTACATATGTTTCGATCCGTGTTCCATTGTTCACATTCACCACCTGCACTTTTTCATATTCAATGATGTGCGCGGCGTCCATCAGGTTCTCATCCAGGGTGAGGCTGCCAACATAATGCAGGTTGGCTTCGGTTATGCTGGCCCGGTGAATCTTTGATTTCAGGATTTCTATTTCCATGGATCAAATGTAATCAATAGGCCTCAGAAAGAAACCTGCATATTGTCTATCAGGCGTACCTCTCCAAGGTAAGCCGCCACGAGCGCAACCAACGGTGTGTTTCCATCCCATGCATCCTGTGGCAAGAGGTCATCGGCCCGGCATATTTCTACATAATCCACCCGAAAGCCTTCGTCTTGCAGGGCGACGCGCCCCTCCCTTTTCAGCGGCTCCAATCCGCCCTCGGAAAGCTTTGCCCGGATCATTTCCAGTACCCGGAATATGGAAGCGGCTTTTCCCCGTTGCCGGGCATCCAGGCGCTGGTTGCGACTGCTCATCGCCAGGCCGTCCTTTTCGCGCACGGTATCGCAGGTAATCAATTCCGTGTGCATACCATTCAGCTGGAGCAGTTTTTTCACCACCATGCATTGCTGGTAGTCCTTTCTCCCCATGTATAAACGGTTGGGCCGGACGATCTGCAGCAAACGGTCTACTACCTGGCAGACACCCTGGAAATGACCCGGCCGGTACTTTCCTTCCAGGATATTTTCCAGGTACCCGAGATCGTAGGAGGGAAGTTTATCCATACCGGAAGGGTATATTTCTCCCGTGCCGGGTACCAAAAGGACGGAGCATCCTGCCGGCACCAGCAACTGAATATCCCTTTCCAGGGTAGACGGATACTTTTCAAAATCCCGGGGGTCATTGAACTGGGTGGGATTGACGAAAATACTGCAAACCGAAAGGTCATTTTCAGCCGCAGCCTGGCGCACCAGCCGGATATGCCCCTCATGGAGTGCTCCCATGGTAGGAACGAAGCCAATCTGCTTCCCTGAAAGGGATTTCTTTTCCAGGAACCGGGAAAGATGGGTAGACGTCTTGAATATTATCATATGTCAGCGCATGGGAGGTCCAGGATACAGGCCTATTCAACAATAATCCTTACCTTTGCACACCTTTTTACCCTACATAACCGAATAACCGACCTCCATGGTAACAAAGAAAAGGATTTTATTCATTGCCAATGAAATGTCGCCTTACCTGGAACTGACGGAGTTTTCCGAAATCGTGAACAAACTGGCGATTAAGGCTAACGACAACGGTTTTGAGGTGCGATGCATCATGCCTCGATTCGGGGTGATCAACGAACGCAGGCACAGGCTGCATGAGGTGGTTCGGCTCTCCGGTATAAATGTGTCCATTGACAACGACGATTATCCCCTTCAGATCAAGGTTGCTTCCCTTCCCAACGCGAGATTGCAAGTATACTTCCTGGACAATGAGGACATGTTCAAGCGCAAATTTGTTTTCCAGGACGAGCAAGAGCACTGGTTTGAGGACAACTGGCTTCGAACCATCTTCTTTTGCAAGGGTGCCCTGGAAACGGTAAAGAAATTCGGATGGCCTCCCGATATTGTCCATTGCAGTGGCTGGATGACCGGCCTGATTCCCTTTTACCTGAAAACAGCGTATAAGAAAGAGCCGGTTTTTGGAAACAGCAAGGTGGTTTACACCATTGGCGAGAATACGTTTGAGGAAAAAATGGGGCCTGATTTCCTCAAGAAATCACTGATCCACACCGTCATGAAAGAGAAGGACCTCGAACCCTACAAGGAGGGCAACAACACCGCCTTGTTCCGGGGAGGCGCCACCTACGCGGATGCCATATCATTTGGGGACGATCGCGTGGAAAAGAAGCTTAAGGATGAGTTTGGAAAAGTGCGTGGGAAGAAGGTCATCCCCTACAATGCCGATTCTGATTTAACAGACTATTTACAATTGTATAGCGACCTTGCAAACAAGTGAACGATCACTCATCCTGTCAAAATCCCCGCTGGTGAATCTGAAAATACTGCTGAAGGGCATCGTTGCTGGCCTGGCTCTTACGTTTATTCTCTCCCAATGCACCAAGATCAAAACGACCGATGTAGGAACTGAACTCATTCCTGAAATCGATAATATCTCCACGTTCGATACGACCCTGGATGTGGTGGCGGCGAACTACCTCTTTGGTGATTCCGCCCTTCCCCGCCTGGGAAAGGATGCGGCTGGCAATGTGGCCGAATTCAACCTCGGGCTTGTTTCCAATGATCCGCAGTTTGGCCGAACGGCGGCTACGATGTTCTTCGAACTCAAACCTCCGGGATATAAGTATGTATTTGAGAATGTGAAGGACAGCCTTTTGCTGGATTCCGTGGTGCTTTGCATGAAATGGAATTCCACCTGGGGCGACACCAATGCCGTCCAGTCGATCAGCGTCTATGAATTGGAGGACAATATCAAACCGGACTCCATTTATACAACGGACGTTGCCTTCCGGTACCGGGACGTGCTCGGTGCCAAAAACTTCGCCCCAAATATCCTCGATGACAGCCTGTTCCTGTTTCGACAGAAACTGGCCAAGCAACTGCGGATACGCCTTTCCGATGAATTCGGGCAGCGCCTGCTGTCGCAGGATACAGCCGACGGGGAGCCATACAGTTCGGATTCCGCTTTCAGGGCTTTCTTCAAAGGTTTTGCAGTGGTCCCTGATGCTTCCGGCACCGGAAATTCCCTGATGAGTTTTGCCCTTTCAGACACCAATACCTACCTCAAACTGTACTATAAAGTAACAAAGAACGGAAGCGTGGACACCACCAGCCGGAAATTTGTATTCTCCAATATTTATCCCGGTGGCTGCGCCAACCGGATCCAGCGTTCTTATAACGGCTCCCAGCTGGCCATGCACCTGAACAGGCCACCTGGCGGGGACAGCCTCGTATATATCCAGGCTTCCCCCGGTACATACGCCGTCTTACGCCTGCCGTCCCTTGACCAGTTCAAGGCCGTAAAAGGAAATGTGATGGTACACCTGGCTGAATTGTCCATGTCCCAGGTTCCCGGGAACAGCAATGAACTGGATAATTACCTGACGGTTCCGGGGACCATGTACATGGATTTTCTCGATACCATCCAATATGTACAGTATCCGTTCCTCACGGATGCATTCCTCAGCGGCCGGTACGATGTACGGGTATTTGGCGGCTTTGCGGAAAACACGGTAGCGCCCACTGGACAGGTGGTTTCGCAATACCGTTTTTATATTACCCGTTATATCCAGAATTTTATCACCCGGAATTCGCCCAACTTCCCGATCTACCTGTACGCACCATATACGGTCATTTACCCCCAGCTAAGGGTTATTTTCGGCGTCACCCCGGTGGCCAGGGGCAGGGTCAAACTCGGGGGAGGCAACCATTCCAGCCAGAAAATGAAGTTGAGAATAATATACTCGCTTATCTGACGATCATATTATCTTTGCCCGCAAATTTCATAAACCAATCTTTCTATGCCTTATTTATTTACCTCGGAAAGCGTTTCCGAAGGACATCCCGATAAAATCGCTGACCAGATTTCCGATGCCCTGATAGACAATTTCCTGGCGTATGACCCGCAAAGCAAGGTTGCCTGTGAAACGCTGGTTACCACCGGCCAGGTAGTACTCGCCGGCGAAGTAAAATCCAAAACCTACCTGGATGTACAGGACATTGCCCGGGAGGTAATCCGGGAGATCGGGTATACCAAGGCGGAATACATGTTTGAAGCCAACAGCTGCGGCATCCTTTCAGCCATCCATGAACAGAGCGCGGACATAAACCAGGGGGTTGACCGCAATGCGAAACAGAAGAGCTTTGAAGCAAAAGCCAATGCACAGGGCGCCGGCGACCAGGGCATGATGTTCGGATATGCCACCCGGGAAACGGAGAATTATATGCCCCTGGCCCTGGACCTTGCACACAAAATTCTCCAGGAACTCTCCAGGACCCGCAGGGCAGGAAAGGAAATGAAATATCTCCGCCCGGACGCAAAAAGCCAGGTAACGATAGAATACGACGATCAAAACAATCCTATCCGGATTGATACCATCGTTGTTTCAACCCAACACGATCCTTTTGACAAGGACGAAAAGATGCTGAAGCAAATTCACCGGGATAGTATTGAAACCATCATCCCAAGGGTTAAGAAGCAGGTAAAACCGTCCATCCAGAAACTGTTTACGGATAAAATCAACTACCTGATCAATCCTACCGGCAAGTTCGTGATTGGCGGACCACACGGGGATACCGGCCTCACCGGCCGCAAGATTATCGTGGACACCTATGGTGGCAAAGGCGCCCATGGAGGCGGTGCATTCAGCGGCAAGGACCCCAGCAAGGTGGACCGTTCCGCCGCCTACGCTACGCGTCATATTGCCAAGAACCTGGTTGCCGCCGGCGTTTGCGATGAGGTATTGGTGCAGGTTTCCTATGCCATTGGTGTTGCCAAACCCTGCGGTTTGTATATCAATACCTATAATACCTCGAAGGTGGATATGACAGATGGACAAATCGCGCGTGCGGTGGAAAAACTTTTCGATATGCGTCCCTACGCGATCGAAGAGAGGCTGAAACTTCGAAACCCGATTTATGCAGAAACAGCCGCTTACGGCCATATGGGGCGGAA